>NZ_JALHAT010000032.1:0-10295 GCF_022818885.1 Novosphingobium mangrovi
GCGGCGGCCGATGGTGCGGCCATGGTCCGAGCGTTCGGAGGGCAGGTGCAGCTTCTTGGCGCGCAGCCAGGTAATGCAGCCGATGACGAACATGACCACCACGGCCGTCCAGAAACTCATTGTCGTGATACCTTATGTATGGGCGAGGAGGGGCGTGGCCTGCTCCTCGGTCGGGTGGGGCAGCTGGTGTTGGCTATCCTGCGCGTGGCGGCCGGGCGAGGCAAGGTTTTCGAGGTGGCGCAGGCGTTCCTCGAGGTCGCTTTCGCGGGCCTTGAGGGCGTGCGTGTCCGCGGCCAGTTCCAGCTTGCGTTCCAGATAGGCGAGGTAGCGTTTGTAGGCGCTGGCGAGCGTTGCGAAGAGCAGCACCACCGTTCCCATGACGATGGTGACGGTAAGAAGGTCGCCCAGATTCACTGGCGCGTCTCCGCAGGTACGTCGGCGCGGGCGAGATCGCGGGCCTCGCGCAGCGATTCGATCTGGCGCGCCACGTCATAGCCCTTGTCGGTGACGATGCTCTCGACTGCGGCGAGGCGGTCCTTGACCGCGCTCATCTCGGCGCGCAGTTCCGCGTTCTCCTGGGTCAGCAACTGGACGCGGGCCTGCGCCTCGCCGTCGGTCTTGGGGTAGATGCTCTTGCCCCAGGAATTCTCGAGCGGATAGCCGTGACGCATGCGCAGCCAGTTGTTGAAGATCCAGCCCGCCGTGGCGACGGCGGTGCCCACGATGATGATCGGGCTGAGCATTTCGATGGTCGCGATATCGAGAGCCATGGCAGTGTCCTTTCGGGGAAGGGCGGCTGGTTTCAGCGCGCGCGGTGGGCAGGGGCGGGCGTTGCGGCCGGGCTGCGGGCGGTGTCGAGCGCGCTCAGCGCCTCGATCTGGCGGGCGACATCGTAGCCGCTGTCGGTGACGATGGTTTCAAGCGCGGCGGTGCGCTTTTCGAGGTATTCCACGCGTTCGAGCAGTTTGGCATGGGTTTCCGCCTGTTGGCGCGTGGCGGCCGGATCCGCCTTTTCGGTCTTGCCGAACCACTCGTCTTCCAGGGCATAGCCGTGACGGGCGCGGATCCAGTTGTTGAGAAGCCAGCCACCGGTGGAAACAGCGACAATGCCAAGGACGAATTCGGGGGTGCCGAAGTTCATGGGGCAGTCCCCTCAGTTCACGCGCTTGGTGGGGGCGGGGGCACGCTCGGCGTCGGTCTCGCGCTGGTCGCGCAGGGCTTCGATCTGGAGCGCGGTGTCGTAGCTGCCATCGGTCACGATGCGTTCGAGGACACGGACGCGTTCTTCCAGTTCGCGCGCGTTCGAGGCGTACTGGGCGGCCTTTTCCGCGGTCGCCTCGACCTGGATCTCGGCCATCTTGCGCTGGTGCTTGGTCCAGACGACGAGGGCGCCGACCAGAAACGGTGCAAGGGGAATGAGAAGCGCGAGTGAGCTGGTGTCCATGATGATCGTGTCCCTGTTTGATGCCCGGTGGAAGTGATGCGCCTTAGCGCAGGCTCTCGATCTCGGCCGCGAGGCGCGAGTTGCTGCTGGAATAGTGCGCTTCCATGTCGGCGACGCGCCGGTCGATGTCGCTCAGCTCGCCGCGCAGGCGTTCGCCGCGGCCGATCCCGGCCTTCCTGGCGCGGCGGCGTTCCATGCGGCGCAGCAGGCGCTCTTCCTCGTGCGCGCTGTAGTCGGACAGCGGGCGCTTGTCGGCGATGAGCGCGACCGCGATGTAGATCGCGATGACGATGGGGAAGCCGAAGAGCAGCAGGAGCACGGCGCCGAGCCGGATCCAGAGCGCATCGACATCGGTGAAGTCGGCGATGCCCGCGCAGACGCCTGCAAGCTTGGCGTTCGACTTGTCGAGATAGAAATGTCCACGTGACACTGTGCTGGTCCCTTCCCTTGGGTTGTCCCTTGCAGGAGACGTTCGTATCTCCCGCGCCCCCGGACCATGGCCCCTTACCACGGATGGCGTAGGGCCCTTGATGACGGGCCGAGCGGCGATCCGGGTGTCTGCCGCGCGGCCCGGTGGCCTTGGTCTACTGCCCGGTGGTGTCCGAGCCCTGGCCCATCGTCTTCTTCATCTGCGCCAATTCGGCCTCGATCGAGTCGCCATCGGCGAGCGCGGCAATTTCATCGGCGAGCGTCGGCTGGCGGCTGTCGTCGCCGATGTTCATCGCCTCCGCGCGGCCTTCGGCATAGTCCACCCGGCGTTCGAGCTGGTCGAAGCGGGCCAGTGCCTCGTCGACGCGCTCGCTGGCGAGCAGGGTGCGCAGCTTCACACGGTTCTCCGCGCTCTTGAGGCGCGCGGCAATCGCGCTCTGGCGGCTGCGCGCTTCGCGCAGGCGGCTCTGCAGCTTCTCGATGTCCTGTTCGTAGGCGCTGAGCGAATCGTCGAGCACCGCGATTTCGGAACGCAGCTGCTCGGCCATGTCCGAAGCCTTCTTCTTTTCAAGAAGCGCGGCGCGGGCCAGGTCCTCACGGTTCTTGCTCAGCGCCAGCTGGGCCTTGTCCGCCCAGTCGGCCTGGAGCGCGTCGAGCTTGTCGGCGTGGCGGCGCAGCTCCTTCTGGTCGGCAATCGTGCGGGCCGAGCTGGTGCGCACCTCGACGAGGGTCTCTTCCATTTCCAGGATGATCAGGCGGATCATCTTGGCCGGGTCTTCCGCCTTGTCGAGCATGTCGTTGAAGTTGGCGGCGATGATGTCGCGGGTGCGCGAGAAGATACCCATGCTGGCTATTCCTTTGTTGTGGCTCGGGCGGCGGGTGGAGGTGGTGAACGAGGCGTGGCTGTCGTTGGCGGCGTGCCAGGTGCGACCGCCCTGGCGTTGTCCGCGATCATCGCACGCATCGCTGGAAGCGTGAAGGATCTCGATTTCGGTGTCGAGGCGGCTCATGCGAGGGGTACTCCGCAAATGGGGGCGGCGTAGGCCTTGGCCGGGCCGAGCTGGTCGGCCATCGCCATCAGGTTGAGGGCACCCATCGCCAGCAGGCTGGCAATGATTGCCCAGTCGAGCTTGGTGCGGGCAAGGGTCGCGCGCGGCTGGCGGGCGGCGAGGTCGGAACCGGTCTGGTCGGAGCTGGCAGTACGCAGCGGCATGGCGAAAAATCCCTGTTGCAGTGTGCCTTTCGGCGTGTTGCCCAAGACATTGCAGGAGGCGTGCCAAATGCGAAAAATGGCTGAATTGCAGGCTTTGCTAACTGTCTGGCCGATGAACCACATTTTGCGTATTGCCAAATAATGGTAAATTACGCCAAATATTGGCAATGGATCGTGACGTTCAGTTCGTCGGCCAGTCGGTGGCCTTCCTCGATGCGGTGGAGCGCACCAGTCGCGCCGCCCCGATCACCCGTCCCGTGCTCGTCATTGGAGAGCGCGGCACGGGCAAGGAGCTGATCGCCCAGCGCCTGCATCGTCTGTCGCCGCGCTGGGGGGAGCCGCTGGTGACGCTTAACTGCGCGGCGCTGCCCGAAACTCTCATTGAGGCCGAGCTCTTCGGCCACGAAGCGGGCGCTTTTACCGGCGCGACGCGCGCGCGCGCAGGGCGCTTCGAAGAGGCGGACGGGGGCACGCTGTTTCTCGATGAACTGGGCAATCTCTCGATGGCCGCGCAGGAGCGCCTCTTGCGCGCGATCGAATATGGTGAGGTCGCGCGCATCGGCGCCTCGCGTCCGATCACGGTCGATGTGCGCATCGTTGCGGCGACCAACGCGGACCTGCCGCGCATGGCGCGCGAAGGGGCGTTCCGTTCCGACCTGCTCGACCGGCTGAGTTTCGAGGTGATCACGCTCCCGCCCTTGCGTGCGCGCGAAGGCGATGTCTTCGAGCTGGCGGATTACTATGGGCGGCGCATGGCGGCCGAACTGGCCTGGGAGGGGTGGCCCGGCTTTGCCCGCCCGGCGCTGGACGAACTGGAAGCCTACGCCTGGCCGGGCAACGTGCGCGAACTGCGCAACGTGGTGGAGCGGGCGGTCTATCGCTGGGATATTCCCGAGGAGCCGATCGGGCAGGTCGTCTTCGATCCCTTTGGCAGCCCCTGGCGGGTGGAGGAAGCGTCCGAGCCCGGCCATTCGGCACCCACATCTTCTACGCAGGCGTTGACTGCAACTTCGGGGGCGGTGGCCCGGAGCGCCGGGGAAAGGGAGCTTGCTCCGGCCCCGCTCCCGGACGATCTGCGCGCTGCGGTCGATGCGTTCGAGTGCGATCTGCTGCGCCGGGGGCTCGAGGCGAATCGCTGGAACCAGCGGCGCACGGCCATGGCGTTGGGGCTCAGCTACGACCAGCTGCGCCACGCGATGAAGCGCCATGCGCTGGCCCCGGGTGCCTAGCGCGGGGCGGTTGTGGGCCGGGATGGATCGGAACGGAGGGCGAATCCGCGCGCTTTGTCGATAGGGATAGCCGTTTTGACGATGATCGGGCAGGGGCGGCTGTTCTTATTGATGGGTCTGTTGCAAAATCGGACACGTGGGGAATTTCGGTCCCGTGGCGATTTTGCTACAGTCCATGCCCCGAAGATGAGCGATTGTAACGTGAGCCATGCCTGTTGAGATGGATGAACACCGCGCCCGGGCGCTGCTGGACGGCCTGACCGCCAAGCAGCGCGAGGTGCTCGATCTGCTGGTCCTGCATCGCACGACCAAGGAGATTGCGCGCGAGCTGGGCATCGCGCCCAACACGGTCGACCAGCGCATTGCCGGGGTGCGCGACAAGTGGGGAACCTCCAACCGCAAGGAAACCGCGCGTTTCTACGCGCGTCTGTGTGACCTATGTGGAAAAACCACATGTGATTTTTCGCGTGTCGACGAACCGGGGGCAGACGTCGAAAGTCTGCTTCAGGACCTGCCGGATACGCCGCAGTTCGTTCTCTCCGATGCCCGCCCCATGATGGGGTTTCCCGAGTGGCTGGAGGAAGAGCGCGAGCCTGTCGTGACCGCTCCGGTGGGCCTGGAGACCCTGGACCAGAAGTTCGGGCGTATTGGCCGCGTTGCCGCGATCCTCGTTCTTGCGATGGTCATGGCAATGACACTGGCCACCTCGCTGGCGGTAGCCGACGCGTTGGAGCGCCTTATCTGACAGTTCGTGCCGGGGTCTTCGCCAGACCCTGGTCGACCTTTTTCAGGTCGGCCGCTCGCGCCGCGGCCCTGCCTTCTCGTGTGGCCCCGGCATAGGACCGGAGACGACGACATGACCATGACCCCTGAAGTTGCCAGCCTGCGTATCGGCCGTTCGGTGACCTCGCTTGAGGATGCCATGGACGAACTGCTTGCCCGCTCGGGCGATCTCATGGCCGAAATGGCCCGCGCCCGCGTCGCCACGGCCGAAGCTGCGCACGCCGGTCAGCGCCCGATGATGCGCATCGCCGCCATGCAGAAGAACCTGATGGCCGCTCGCGGCGAACTGCTGCGCGCCCATGGCGACCTCTCGCAGCTTGCCGAAACCATGGGTATTCCGGTAGCCGGGTGCCCTGAAGAGGGGAGCCTTGCCAGCACCGCGGGCGAGGATCTGGAAGGCGACGTCGCCGTGGAGCGCGCCGCCTGACACCCACGGGTGCGGCTGTAATGGGGGAATCTGCGATGCTCTCGGGCATCTTCCTGCCCGCGTTCTTCCTGCTTCTGGTCGTCAGTCCCGGACTGGCGGCCTGGAAGGGGGGCGAGCCGGAACGCTGGGGCGGCATGGTCATTCTGGCCATGTGGGCGCTCCAGTCGGTCGGAGAATTCGTTCTTCCCAGCCAGTACTACGCGGTCGATCCCGTGGCCTTCCTGACCGACGTCGTCGGTATGCTGGGCTTTGGCATCATCGCGCTCAATGCAAGGAGGGTCTGGCCGTTATGGGCAGCCGCGTTGCAATTGCTGAGCCTGAGTGCGCACTTCGCCCGCTGGGCGGACCTCGACATTCCCGCGATTGTCTACGCGCTGATGCGCGATGGTCCGACCTTCGTGGTCATGATCGCGCTCCTGATCGGCACCTTGTGTCACATGCGCCGTGTGCGCCGGGAGGGGACGGACATCGCCTGGCAGAGCTGGCCGACCAGCTAGCCCGGGTGCGGGTCTTGAGCCGGGATTTCCCGCCGCTCCTCGCCGATCTGATGGGGCCGCTGGCGCGCGAGGTCCTGCTGATCGCCTATCTCGATACCCAGGGCCATGCGCTTGGCCATGTGTTTCTGGGGGGCGAGGATGTGAGTGCCGTTCATGGCCGCTACCGCCCGTTGATAGCGCCGGCGCTGCGATTGGGGGCTGCGGGCTTCCTTCTCGCGCACAACCACCCCTCGGGTGATCCGCGCCCGAGCGCCGCCGATATTCGCGCGACTCATGGCCTCCAGGCGCTGGGCCGCGCACTTGAACTGGAATTTGCCGATCACCTGGTGGTCGGAGGCCGACAAGTGACGAGCATGCGGGCCTGTGGCCTGCTGGGAGGACGTATCGAGCGCCGCCGCTGCGCGGCCTGATGAAACTTCGCGATCTTCGCGCAGGGACTGCACTTCAGACGCACAGCACCTGCGTGGAGCACATGGGGGAGTGATGACAGGCCCATTTGGATCGGCTTTTGTCGGTTCGGGTCCGTCTCGCTTCGTGGCGGCGGGAGGCCTTCGGGGCGTCTCGCCGCCCTTTTTGTCCGGCCCACGGGGCAGCTCTGCCCGGTGTCGGGCGGTGCAGGCCGTGCCTCGGTCCGAACGTGACCCTTGCATCTTTGCGCGAAAGAGCCTATCTGCAGGCTCATCCCGACATTGGTGAAACATGGATCGGGCTGGCGCCGGACAGGGGCCGGCGCGAAACCGCGTTTCCCGATGCGTTTTATCCCGCGACTCGCCTCAAGGCGAATCGCTCTATTCTGTAGCTGGAGTTCCGCTTGGCCGATCTTGCACGCCTTACCGAAGTCATCGAACCGGAGGTCACCGCCCTCGGCTTCGAGCTCGTGCGCGTGCGCCTGTTCGGCAAGAGCGAGGTCGGCGACGACGAGATCGCGCTGCAGATCATGGCTGAGCGTCCCGAGACCGGGCAGCTCGTGCTGGATGATTGCGTGGAGCTCTCGCACCGCATCTCGGACCGCATGGATGCGCTCGAAGAGGCGGGCGACGTGCTGATCGAGGAGGCCTACCGCCTCGAGGTCAGCTCGCCGGGGATCGACCGTCCGCTGACGCGGTCCAAGGACTACGCCAAGTGGGTCGGCCACGAGGCGCGCATCAACCTGACGGTGCCGGTCGACGGCAATCGCAAGGCCCTGAACGGCGATCTCGTCGGCATCGAGGGTGAGGCGGGCGCCGAGGTCGTGACCATCGAGGACAAGAAGTCGGGCCGGGTTTCCTTCCCGCTCGGTGACATCCATTCCGCCAGGCTTGTCCTTACCGACCGCCTGATCGCAGCCACCCGCCCGCTCGACACCGACGGTGCGGACGACATTCTTGAGGAACAGGAAGACTAAGCCATGGCCAGTGCGATTTCCGCCAACCGCGCCGAGCTGCTCGCGATCGCGAATGCCGTTGCCTCCGAGAAGATGATCGACAAGGCGATCGTCATCGAGGCGATGGAGGAAGCCATCCAGAAGTCGGCGCGCAACCGCTACGGCGCCGAGAATGACATCCGCGCCAAGCTCGATCCGCGCACCGGCGACCTGCGCCTGTGGCGTGTCGTCGAGGTGGTCGAGGAAGTCGACGACTACTTCAAGCAGGTCGACCTCAAGCAGGCGCAGAAGCTCGACAAGGAAGCCAAGCTGGGCGACTTCATCGTCGACCCGCTGCCCCCTGTCGACCTCGGCCGTATCGACGCGCAGTCGGCCAAGCAGGTCATCTTCCAGAAGGTGCGCGACGCCGAGCGCGACCGCCAGTACGAGGAATTCAAGGACCGCGCGGGTGAAATCATCACCGGCGTCATCAAGTCCGTCGAATTCGGCCACGTGATCGTCAACCTGGGCCGCGCCGAAGGCGTGATCCGCCGCGACCAGCAGATCCCGCGCGAAGCCGCCCGTGTCGGCGAGCGCGTGCGCGCCCTGGTCCTGCGCGTCGAGCGCCAGAACCGCGGTCCCCAGATCTTCCTTTCGCGCGCCCACCCGGACTTCATGAAGAAGCTCTTCGCGCAGGAAGTCCCCGAGATCTACGACGGCATCATCGAGATCAAGGCCGCCGCCCGTGACCCGGGTTCGCGCGCCAAGATCGGCGTGATCAGCCACGACCACTCGATCGACCCCGTCGGCGCCTGCGTCGGCATGAAGGGTAGCCGCGTCCAGGCGGTCGTCCAGGAAATGCAGGGCGAGAAGATCGACATCATTCCCTGGAGCGAGGACACCGCGACCTTCGTCGTCAACGCGCTCCAGCCCGCGACCGTCAGCCGCGTCGTCATCGACGAGGAAGAAAGCCGCATCGAGGTCGTCGTGCCCGATGACCAGCTTTCGCTCGCCATCGGCCGCCGCGGCCAGAACGTGCGCCTCGCCTCGCAGCTCACCGGCTCGCAGATCGACATCATGACCGAGGCCGAATCCTCGGAGAAGCGCCAGAAGGAATTCACCGAGCGCTCGACCATGTTCGAGAACGAACTGGATCTCGACGAGACGCTTTCGCAGCTGCTGGTGGCCGAAGGCTTCACCGAGCTGGAGGAAGTCGCCTACATCGACATGAGCGAACTCGCCTCGATCGAGGGCCTCGACGAGGAACTCGCCGAAGAGCTCCAGAACCGTGCCCACGAGGCGCTCGAGCGCCGCGAGGACGCCTACCGTGAGGAGCGCCGTGCGCTCGGCGTCGAGGACGGCCTGGCCGAACTCCCGCACCTCACCGAAGGCATGCTGGTCGTGCTCGGCAAGGGCGGCATCAAGACGCTCGACGATCTGGCGGACCTTGCCACCGACGAGCTCATCGCCAAGAAGCGCACCGAGCAGCGTCGCCGCGACGGTTCGGTGAACCGCCGCGCCCGCGACGAGGACAAGGGCGGCGTGCTCGGCGAGTACGGCCTGACCGAAGAGCAGGGCAACGAGATCATCATGGCTGCTCGCGCGCACTGGTTCGAGGACGAGGAGCCGGTGGAAGCCGACGCCGCGATCGAAACCGAAGCGGACACGGCCGACACGGCCGCTGCGCCCGAAACCGAGGAGGCCGCCGATGCGGAATCCTCGCAATGAGCGCGTAAGCTCCGACATTGATAGCACCGGGACGGAGAGGACCTGCATCCTCTCCGGCCGGAAAGGTGCGCGCGAGGACTTCATCCGTCTGGCGATTTCGCCGGACGGTCTGGTCCTTCCCGATATCCACGCACGTGCCCCCGGGCGCGGGGCGTGGATCGGCGTTTCGCGCGACACCCTTGAAAATGCACTCGCGAAGGGCAAACTAAAGGGAGCGATGGCGCGTGCCTTCAAGGGCGCGCCCCTGTCGATCCCCGAGGACCTTGGCGCGCGCATCGCGCAGGGGCTCGAGAAAGCCCTGACCGAACGCCTGGGACTGGAATTGAAGTCCGGGCGCCTCCTCATGGGATCGGACCGGATCGCGCAGAACGCGCGTGAGGGCAAGGTGGCCTGGCTGGCCCATGCCGCCGACGCCCGCGAGGATGGATCGCGCAAACTGGACCAGGCCTGGCGGGTCGGCCGCGATGCCGAAGGCTCGGGCCTGAAGGGCATGCGCTTGCCACTGGACCGCACCACACTGTCTGTGGCATTGGGCCGCGACAATGTCGTGCACCTGGCGCTGAATGATCGCGGCGCGGCCCAGAGGGTCGATTCGCTGCTGACGCGCCTCCTGCAATTCCAGGGGCAGGACCCACCTGATGACGGGCCCGATGACGGGGCGCCGACACCAGACGTTGGCGCAGAAATAGATGGCAAGGGGCAGGCCCAAGACGCTGTGCCCACGACGACACCCGACATGGGTCGGGCACACGCAGATTGAGATTTGAAGGGCAAAACGAGAATTATGAGCGAGACCGATAACAAACCGACCCTGGGCCGCAAGCCGCTTGGGCTGAAGCGTTCCGTGGAAGCCGGTGAGGTCAAGCAGACCTTCAGCCACGGCCGCACCAACAAGGTCGTGGTGGAAGTCAAGCGTCGCAAGGTGATTGGCAAGCCGGGCGCGGACACCGCGAGCGAAAGCAAGGCGGCCGAGACCAAGGCCCCCGAAGCGAAGGCTCCCGAGCCCAAGGCCGAGGCCCCGGCGCCTGCGCCGACCCCGACCCCTGCTCCGGCACCCACTCCGGCCCCGGCCCCCGAAGCCAAGGCTGAAGCGCCGGCCGCTCCGGCCCCCGCGCCTGCGCCCGCTCCCAAGGCGGAAGCGGCTCCGGCACCCGAGGCGAAGGCTGCACCCGAACCCGAGGCAAAGGCCGCTCCGGCGCCCAA
>NZ_JALHAT010000033.1:0-16716 GCF_022818885.1 Novosphingobium mangrovi
CACTTTGCGCCCTGCGTTCCACGAAACGCGTTCGTGAACGGCGGGATCAAATTCTGACAATCCCATGACACTTCTCCTATGGCCATGATGGCCATAAGGTAGAACGCATTAGCCCAGCTCTGTCGCCCGCTGTTGCGAAATGGGCGTCCGGATCGACTGAACCGTAGGTATCGGCGAGGCGAGACGCAGTAACGTAGCGCGGACTTCGGCCAGAAGATCGGCCAAAGGACCGGCCAAATGGTCACTTCATAGCCCACTACACAGAGCATAAAGTGAAGCAAAAAGACGGAAAGCCGGCTATTCTTTGGCGAATGTGAGCATCAAGGAACCTGCTGAAAAAGATCGGCCAAACCTAGAGCAATGAATGTCGCCCCCCCAGATTGAGCCTGCACGGATCGACGCCCCGGCCGGCGATTTGCCCGATCCGGTCGCCGAAATAGCAGCCAGGGCCGAAGGTCTTGGGCGAGCACTTCATCCGCGGCCCTTCACGGACACTCCACTCTCTATTGCCGTTTCCCAGGGCCGAACCGGCAGCTCTCCCTTGCCGCATGCGGAAGTAGCGCCGCCCTGCTTACGGCCCCGCTCCGGTGGCGAGCAGCAACGAACCGGATGTTCACGATGATTGCGTGAAGCCGCGGAACTGGTTTCAATGCTGCGTGGTTGCGGGGCTACAGCCGGGTCATGTTCAGCCAGGCCCGTTCTCCGAGCCATATCTTTTCCAGCGCAACTGCGGCAGCTGCAGCTTCGAGTTCGTGCCCGAGACGCGCTTCCGTCTGGGCAAGACCATACAGTGCCCAACCGTTGTTGGGCGCCATGACCAACGCCTTGCGAAATGCCATGCGTGCGGCCTCAAACTGGCCCGTCGCGTAGAGCGCAGCGCCCCGTGAATGCGCGATCGGGAAATACCAATATGGAGGCTCATTGTAGGGAATGGTTGCCTCGATGGCCTCAGCCTGCTCGTAAAGAGCCACGGCCTTTGCGGGACTGCCTTGCCAATGTTCCCAGCGTGCCCGCGCGACCAGCGCGGCTAGCTGAAGGAGTTCCGGCGCGGGGAAGCCTGCATCGACCATCGCGGTTATCTCTGGCGAACCAGCCTGTGTCAGGATGGCAGCAACATGTTTGGCAAAGGCTTGGCTATTACCAGTCTGTGCCGCGGCCGTGGCCCGCGCGTATTGGCGCATTGCTTCGACATAAGGGAGCGGCGAACGTTCCTGGGTCGTCGCCATAATCGCCTCGGGGGATCCAAACTGGGCAATGGCGAACGCCGGTGCGGCATGGATGGCCTGCACCCAAGGCAATTGCCGGGCAGTCTCGACGTCCAATATCCGTGTCAGCCGGTCCGCCTCGGTCACCACTCGCCGCATGTCGCCGACCATTTGGGCGGACGTCAGCAGGAAGTGAACGTTGTGCGGATAGTAGCCGTAGCGGTAGAGGCCATCGTCCCCGGCCTGCGCCAGATAGGCTTCGTCGGCGCGCACCGCTGCCACGTTTGCCCGCATGGAATCGGCATAGCGGCCTACGCGGTAGTAGATATGTGCCGGCATGTGAACGAGATGCCCCAGGCTTCCCGGTGCCGCACCAGCGGCCAGCCTGTCCGCAGCGGCTTCTGCCTTGGCAGGCTGACTGGCTTCCATCAGGTGGACGTAGAGATGCGAGGCTTGCGGATGCTGCGGGTTACGCGTGCTCACCTTTTCGATCAGATCGATCGCACCGGCAATCTGCGGGCGCGGCTTGTCCGCAGCTTCCCAGTAATCCCAGGGTGTCGTGTTCATGGCGGCCTCGGCAGCAAGCACCGCGATGTCGTCGCTTTCGGGAAAGCGGGATGCCACGTCCTGCATGGCTGCAGCATAGGCTTCGTCGAGGCCCTTTCTATCCCCATTCCCATCACTGTATCGCAACGCCTGGGCCTGGATGAGCGCGCGCGCCACCGGGGAGGCCGTTGACGAGAGCGCCTCGGCCTTTTCAAGTGCCCTCAATGCAGCCCCGTTTTCATCAGCGTTCATGCCCGCATTGATGTTGGGGCCGTTGGCCATGGCCTCACCCCAAAAACACAGGGCACAGTCCGGAGCGGCCTCTTGCGCCATCCGAAACGACCGGATCGCGGCCTTGTGGTTGAAGCCATAGGCGAGTGCGAGACCCTGCGCGAAATAGCGTGCCGCGAGGCCCTGTAGCTCGGGCGCCGGCAAATCGGTTGGCGCCAGACCCGCATAGAGTTCCGTCCGTTCTTGTGTGAGGTGGCGCTGTTGCGACAGATCGTCGGCAAGGCGCAATCGGGTCTGCAACGTCGCTGCACTGTCACGGCCTCCCCGGCAGATCGAACGGCTTGCAACCGTCGGATCCAGTGCGGAAATTTGCGCCGCGCTAAATTTCGATTCTACTCCGCCGGTACTTGCTGCGGATAGTGCGATGGCCGCAGTAATAGACAAAAGAGTGCCATAGTAAGCTCGCATCCGACCCTCCTCCAAATATTGGAAAAGTCCGATTCATTGAAAATGTTGCGTGCTCATTGATACCACGCACCGAGCTTATTGGAGAGTGTTCTGGGAGGACTAAAAAAGAGGTCATCACCTTCTTCATGCAAAACCTCCAGCTCCAGTCAGTTTCGAACTTCCCAGATTCCTCTCAATCTTGCTGGATGCATTTTTCGGGACAGGGTCAGGTGAAATGTCGGACTGGGCGCGCCGCTTCCTGCCGGGCCTGCGCGCCATGCTGTTCGACGTCGAAGTCAGGTTCATGTGACCCGCTGCCCGGCGGCGGGGAGCGCCAGGATGAAGCCTCTTCAACCTCATGGTGAACACTAAGCCTGAAACCCTGCGCGGCGTCAGCGCCTTACTCGCAGACCTGCAAGGCTGCACGCTCCAAGGAAGGATGTCTTTGCGATGAAAGTCAGTATCGTTTTCGAAAGTGGCTATGGCCACACCGCCCGTGTCGCGCGCCATGTTGCCGATGGCGCCGCAAGTGTGGCGGGCACCGAGGTGGAACTGGTCGAGGTGGACGGCGAGGGCGAGGTCGATCTTGACGCGCTCGGCGCGAGCGATGCGATCATCTTCGGTTCGCCCACCTACAACGGCGCGTTGGGTTGGAAGCTGAAGCGCTTCTTCGAAAGCACCACGGGTCCTGTCTGGAGCGAACTCAAGTGGCGCGGCAAGGTCGCGGCGGGGTTCACCAATTCGGGCGCGGTGAGCGGAGACAAGCTGGGAACGCTGGTTTCACTGGCGCTCTTTGCTGCACAGCATGGCATGGTCTGGGTCAACCTTGACCTCCTGCCCGGGCATGGCGGCAAGGATGAGCTCAACCGTCTGGGGGGCTGGCTTGGCGTGATGACGCAGTCCGATGACGCGCCGCCCGAACAGACCCCGCCCGCAGGCGACCTCAGGACCGCCGAACACCTGGGCCGCCGGGTTGCCGAAACCGCGGCCAAGTTGCGCAGCTAGGACCGTTTCGCAAGCCGCTTGGCGTCCTGCGCCGGTGGCAAGCCGAATAGGCGCGCGTATTCGCGGCTGAATTGCGAGGCGCTTTCATAGCCCACCGCGAAGGCGGCCTTGGCAACTTCGCTGCCCGACAGGATTGCGCGCCGCGCCGCCTGGAGCCGCAGTGTCTTTTGGTACTGCAGCGGGCTCATCCCGGTAGCCTGGCGGAAATGGCGACGAAACGAGGCTTCGCTCATCCGCGCGCAGCTGGCCATGTCCTGGATCGGCACGCGCTCGTCCAGATGCCCGCGGATCCAGGTGATCGCGCGGCGTACCTGGGCGATGCGCGGATCGCTCGCGAGCAGCTGGTGCACAGCGGAAGACTGCGGCCCCTGCAACATGCGGTAGAGGATTTCCCGGCGCACGAGCGGGCCCAGTACGGCCATGTCGGCCTGCCGCTCGGCGGCCTGCAGGTCGAGCAGGCGCAGGCACGCCTCGAGCAGGCCCTCAGGAGCAGGGCCCAGGGCAAAGCACTTCGTTCGTTCCGGGGCAATCTCTCCGGCTTGCGTCGTGAGGTCGGCCAACGTTTCCCTGTCGAGTGCAACCATGATCGCCATGTAGGGCCGCGCCGGGCTGGCTTCGATGATCCGCCCCGTTACGGGAAGATCTATCGAGCCGACAAAGCAGCTTCCCGGCGAATAGGTCAGCGCATTGGCGCCAATGGTCACTTCCATCCGGCCCTGGAGGACCAGCGAGGCCATCGGCCCGTAAAGACGGGCGAGCGCACGGCCCGGATCACTGGCCGCGAAGAGCGAAACGCCCTCGATGATTTCCAACGTCACATCTGGCTGCGCAAGCAATCTAGCCCTGCCGCACAGCCTGTCCAGAAAATCGGGATCGACGCCTGCAGGTACCGGTGCAATTGGTTCATCGGCGCACCTTCGCGACACATCGCTTTGATCGGATTGGGCAAGAGTTCGATCGAAAGGTGTCTGGGTTTGCGCGTCGTCCATTCCTAGTTTTCTCCCTCAAGAATGAAGGAAAAACAAGGCGGCGCAGCCCGCCGGTTTCTTTCATCCATCCATCTGGCGTGGCGGTTCCCTTCGCAGCGTGTCCGGATCAGGTGCTTTGCACCCCCGATTTCGGCCATGCGTGACGGGACCTCCCGCCATCCCTTCGGGTCGCAAACCTAACGCATGAATTCAGGAGATACAGGCATGGCACAGCCCATTCGTACAGGCTTCATCGGCCTCAATCCGGACAGCCACTGGGCCGCCACCGCACACCTGCCCGCGCTCGCTTCGCTGGGCGACACCTACGAAGTCGTCGGCGTGGCGAACAGCACGCCCGAGAGCGGACGCAAGACGGCCGAGGCGCTTGGCCTTGCCCACGCCTTCGCGAGCCCGGCGGACCTCGTGGCCTCGGACCAGATCGACCTCGTGGTCGTAACCGTCAAGGTGCCGCTTCACCTCGAACTTGTGACCCTCGCCCTCGAGGCGGGCAAGCATGTCTATTGCGAATGGCCGCTGGGCAACGGGCTGGACGAAGCGCGTCAGCTGACCGAACTGGCCGAGAGGCAGGGCGTTGTGGCCGTTGCGGGCACCCAGGCGCGCGCCGCGCTCGAAATCGTTCACCTCAAGCAGCTGATCGCCGATGGCTATGTCGGCAAGGTACTGTCCACCTCGGTCATCGGTTCGGGCGGGAACTGGGCAAATACCACCAGCGCCGATCTCTACTACCTGTTCGACGCCGCCAACGGGGCGACCATGCTCGATATCCCGATGGGCCATACCTTGGCCGCCATGCGTGACGTACTGGGCGAATTCGGCGCCCTCGAAGCCGTGCTGCGCAGCAATTTCGATACGGTAACGGTGACCGACACCGGCGAGAGCAAGCCCAAGACCGCGGCCGATCAGATCCTCGTCCAGGGCACGATGGCGAGCGGGACGGCCTGCTCCATCCACTACCGTGGCGGGACTTCGCGAGGCACCAACCTGCTCTGGGAGATCAACGGGACCGAAGGCGACATCCAGGTTACCGCCGAGCTTGGTCATGCCCAGATGGTCCAGCTCACCGTGCGCGGCGCGCGCGGCGAGGACACCGAACTGGCTGACCTGATGCCGGACCCGGCGCTCTACGAAGGCAGGCCCGAGTTTCCCGGTGCACGCAATGTCGCCGGCGTCTACGCGCTCTTGGCCGAAGACATCCGCACAGGTACCCGCACGGCCCCAGACTTTCGCGACGCCATGGAACTTCATGGCGTGCTGGACAAGATCGCACGGTCGGCGAAGCGCAGCATGTAATCGGGCCCACGCGCTCGCCTTTGGCCTGGTCTAGGGCGCCGTGGCGCTCCGGAACAGCGGGCCGAGGATGAGGCGCACGGCAGCCGGAAAACGCCGAGCGAAGGCATGGGCGGCGTAGGCGGGCTTCAGGTCGTCGGGAATGGTGGCGGGATCGCGCTGCGCGGAAAGGTCCGACTGGGCCGCGCCCTGCATCGCCAGCATCAGCACCGAGGCGGCATCGCGCGCCTCTTCGCTCGGGGCCCCGGTCAGGTTTGCGATCACCTCGCCGACCCGCGCGCCCAGCGCAAACATGCGCCGCTTGGCGGCGAACAGCGGCTCGTCCGCGACGTTGATGTCGATGACGGACATCAGCCGGGCCAGCAGCGGCAGGAACAGCGGTACCTCCTGGGGGGCCCGGGCCATGACGTCGAGCAGGTTGGCAGCGTCCGCCTCGCTCTCGATGCGCACAACAAGGTCCTCCAGGGCGGTCTCGAACAAAGCCAGGAACAGCTCTTCCTTGCTGCGGACGTAGAGGTAGAGCGTCCCCTTCGAAAGGTCCGCGCGGCGCGCCAGCTCGTTCATGGTGACGCCTTCAAAGCCGTCCTTGCCGATCATCGCACGCGCTGCCGCGAGGATCTCGGCCTTGCGCGCCTCCTTCTCTGCGTCCGAGCGCGCCCTTTTCCTGTTTTCAGCCAGCGGCATGCAACTTCTTCCCCGGAAACACTTTTAAACTTGATAACTGACCAACGGTCACATTATATCCGACCCAAGGTCATTTATCCATCGCTCTCGACGCCACCCCTGACGGGAGGTCGGGAGTTGCCGACACAACCAAGTGACAGATGCGGGCACCATGGCCGTCATAGGTTCGCATTTCTGCAAAGCCAACGCCGCAAACCCCTGCCTGCATCCCTTGCCAATGCCTGGAGCCTGACATGTCCGATCGCCCGCTTCGTCCTTTCGGTGCCATGAGCCGCCGTGCCACCCTTGCCACGGGCGCGGCCGGGGCCGCCGTGGTGCTTGCTGCCTGCTCGCAGGCCAAGCCGCTGATCTCCGCATCCGCGTCCCCCGAGGTGGCGACCAAGGCGGGCACTGTGCGCGGCGAGCGGGTCGAGAACGTCTACCGCTTCCTCGGCATTCCCTATGCGCAAGCCATTTCGGGTCGCAACCGATTTGCCCCGCCGCAGCCTGTCGCGCCCTGGGATGGGGTGCGCGAAGCGCTGCGCTACGCCCCGTCCTCGCCGCAGCAGGCTTCGGACCCGACCGGCGGCTCGCCGGTCACGCCCGCCTTCGATCCGCCCGCCTACGTCCAGTCGGGCGACGAATGCCTCGCGCTCAATGTGTGGACGCCCGAAGGCGCGGATGGCTCGCTGCCGGTCATGGTCTGGCTTCACGGCGGGGGCTGGACGAGCGGCAGCGGCTCCTGCGCGATCTATGACGGGGCGAACCTTGCCGCGCGCGGCGACGTGGTGGTCGTCACCATCAACCACCGCCTCGGCGCCTCGGGCCTGACCGACTTCTCGCGTGTGCTCGGCGAAGACTTTGCCGACAGCGCGAACCTTTCCATCAAGGACATGGTCGCCGCGCTCGAATGGGTGAAGGCGAACATCGCGGCCTTTGGCGGCAACCCCGATCTCGTCACGATCTTCGGGGAATCGGGCGGGGGCTGGAAGGTCAATACCCTGCTGGGAAGTCCGGTGGCCAAGGGCCTGTTCCACCGCGCCGTGGTCGAGAGCGGCCCGCTTACCCGCTTTGCCAGCCACGAGGAGGCCGACGAAGTGGCGCGCGGGGTTCTCGAAGCTCTCGAAATCACGCCCGAGACCGCCGACAAACTCCACGAGATCACCTTCGAGCAACTTCTCGAAGCCGAGGCCGCGGTCATGGCGAAGACCCCGATGTCGATGCGCGCGCCAGGCTTTCCCAGCGGTTTCTGGCCGGTGCTCGAAGAGGGTGTCCTGCCCGCGCACGTCTACGATCCCGTCGCCGCGCCGAGCAGCCACGATGTGCCGCTGATGGCCGGCCAGACGGGTACCGAGATGTCGCTGTTCATGCTGGGCGACAAGGCCGCCTACACGCTCGATCCGGCAGGGCTCGAGGCGCGCGTGGGCGAAATGTTCGATAGCGACGCCGCGAAGGTGCTGACCACCTACCGTGCCGCCTTCCCGGACTACGTGCCCTCCGCGCTGTGGTTCCGGATCGTCTCGGACTACATGATGGGTGCGCTCAGCAGCGCGGTGCTCGATGCGCGCGCGCGCGTAGAGGGCGGCGCGCCCGTCCATGCCTACCGCTTCGACTGGATGAGCCCCATCGCGGATGGCAAGCTGTTCTCGCCGCACACCATGGAGATCCCTTTTGTCTTCGCCAACGTGGAGACCAAGGCGGGCCGCACCATGACCGGCGGCGGCGAGGAAGCCGTCGCTCTGGCCAAGGTGGTATCCGAGGCCTGGGTGACTTTTGCCAGGACCGGGGCCCCGGCGGCACCCGGCCTGCCCGAATGGCCTGTCTATACCCGAGAGGGCCGCGAGGCGATGCATCTGGCACCGACCAGCGCGGCCGGCCCCTACATGCCGCCCGAGATGGCGGCGCTGTTCCATGACAAGCTGTGGAGCGCGGCGGGTCTTTCCTGATCCTTCGTCCGGCTTCTCTTCCTCTCTGAATTCGCGTGGCGGCCCCTTGGCGCGCCCGCCTGCAAGGACACGTTCGATGTGCAAGATCTGTGATGCTGCGCCCTCCGGCGATCTCCTTTCCCCCAAGGCCAGCCATGATGCGGGACGGCGCGGCTTCCTGAAGGGCGCCGCGGGCCTGGGGGCTGGCGCGGCGACTGTCGGGCTTGCCGCGAATGCCAGCGCTGCGGCGAAGGCCGTTTCGGGAAATCTGACCGCTGCGCGCACACTGACCGGCTACGGTGTCCCCGCAGGCGGCGGCGCGGTCCGCGCGATTCCGCTCGAACGTCGCGCGCTCGGTCCCCGCGACGTCGCCATCGAGACGATGTACTGCGGCGTGTGCCACTCCGACATCCACACCATTCGCGGCGAGTGGGGCCCGGTGCGTGGGACGACTGTGCCCGGGCACGAGATCGTCGGCCGGGTCGTGGGCGTGGGCGCGCAGGTCACCCGCTTTCGCGTAGGCGACACGGCGGGCGTGGGCTGCATGGTCGACAGCTGCGGCACCTGCGCGAACTGCACCGCGGACCTCGAACAGTACTGCCTCAACGGCGCGACCTGGACGTACGGCTCCAAGGCGGACGTGCCGGGCGGTGTGACGCAAGGGGGCTGGTCGCAAGGCGTTACCGTCACCGAGCATTTTGCCATCCGCATGCCCCAGACCGGCAACCTTGCCGCAATGGCGCCGCTGCTGTGCGCAGGCGTCACCACCTTTTCCCCGCTCCACCACTGGAACATCGCCAGGGGCATGCGCGTAGGTGTTGTCGGGATCGGCGGGCTTGGCCACCTCGCCGTGAAGCTGGCCGCTGCCGAGGGCGCGGACGTTACCATGTTCACCACCTCGCAGGGCAAGTTGGCCGATGCCGCCACGCTCGGCGCGAAGGAGGCCGTGCTCACCGGCGATGCGGGCGCCATGCAGGCCCATGCCGGGCGCTATGATCTCATCATCTCGACGATCCCGGAGAGCTACGCGGTCGCGCCCTATGCTTCGCTGCTTGCGCTCGACGGGACGCTGGTCAGCGTGGGCACGCCGCTCGAGCTGCAGAACGTGATGGGCGGATCGCTGTGGGGGCAGCGCCGCTCGCTTGCCTCCTCGCTGATCGGCGGCATCGCCGAGACCCAGCGGGTGATCGACTATTGCGGCGCGCGCCGTATCACGGCCGACATCGAGATGATCAAGCCCGACCAGATCGAGGCCGCGATTGCCCGCGTGAAGGGCAAGGACGTGCGCTACCGCTTCGTGATCGACCTGACCTGACAATCTTCCGCTGCCCTCCCGGCACCATAAGAAGGATACACCATGAAACGCGCCTCCACCGTCCTGGCTCTTGTGGTCGCGACCGCCTGCACGAGCGCCGTCCAAGCCCAGGAGGTGGAGCCGCGCCAGGCCGCTCCGGGCGGACCGGACCGGGTCATCGTGGGCATGGGGGCCGCTGTCATCCCCGTCTACCAGGGCTCGGACGAGTACCGTGTGCTGCCGCTTCCCGCGCTCGATGTCGCGGTGGGGCCGTTCTTTGCCAACATGCGCAACGGCATCGGGGCCAAGGCGATCGAGACCCGCGACGTCACGCTGGGCGCGAGCGTCACGCTGACCCCGGGCTACCGCCGCCGGGATGTCCCCGAGGGCGTCGACCACATCAACTACGGTGCGGGCGCGCGTATCTTCGCGACGGCGCGACTGGGCGGGGTGATCGCCAATCTGGGCGGCACCCAGGGCTTTGCCGGGGGCACGCGCGGCACTACGGTGGATGGCAGCCTGGCCTATCCGGTTGCCATGTCCGACCGCCTCACCCTGATCCCGGCGCTCGCCACCACCTGGGGCAATGCGAAGAACAACGACCGTTACTTCGGGATCGACCAGGTCGAGGCGACCAACTCGGGCCTAGATCGCTTCGAGCCGGGGGCAGGCTTCATCGACGCCTCGGCCTCGCTGACAGCCTCCTACAGCCTGACCGACCGGCTGACCGCAAGCGGGAGCGTCGGGGTTACGCGGCTCTTGGGCGATGTGCACCGCAGTCCGCTGGTCGAACACCGCACGCAGCCAACAGGCTTCTTCTCGATTACCTATCGTCTCGGGCGGATCCTCTGACGCGACGAGTAATTTGGATCTACATCAGAAGGGCAGCGCTCGGATACAGCGATTTCACCTCCCGATTGCCGGAGGCACTGTCCGGCAAGACCCAGCTCCGTCCGGCCGTCATGAGCCTCTTATCAGTAGGTTGAAAACGGCGTGTCTGGCGAGTTGAATAGCCTGGTTGGGTGCCTGACGGCCGTTTCTACCCTCGACCCTTCCCGGTCGTACAGACGCCGATTTTCAGTCACCAGGTGCGGACCGTCCGCTAACCGGCATGTGTCGACCAGTTCTAGTCATTGGCTATCGAGGATGGAATGGCAGATCCGACCGCAACCCGCCGTTCACCCGATCTTTTCATTGAGGGTGGCAAATCGGCGGGCGTCTGTGCTGCGCGATAAAGCGTCGCGTCTATCAGATTACGTTGTGAGCGCACCCTTGTAACTCGTGATCGCGCGGGCGAGAACGCCGCTTCAAGTTGAAAGCTGGTCGTACTGGAATGCACACCCGGCAAGAACTTCGGTCGGTTGATAGTCTCCGCTCCAACCTCGGCTACGACCACGTTCGGAGATAAGATGAAGGTTTTTTCGAGCCCGCGACGACACCACGTAAATAAGCTTCTTCGCTGCATCGACCTGATCCGAGTCACTGAAATGCGGCACCATCCCTTCCAACAGCCCATAGGCGATCACCGCGTCATACTCGGCGCCCTTGACTCCGTGGATCGTAGACACGGTGATACCAGTCCGTCCCGCAAATACTTTTTTGAACATCGCCAATTCGGCAATCGCCGCAGAGCCTTCATTCACGAGCCGGTCGATGCGCTTTTGTGAGCTTCCAAAGAAGGCGTCATGATGTTCTTGGAGCGAAACGCAAGCGTGGCGGTCGATGCCGAGCGCCACGCATAGCTCGTCGAAGAACGCTCGGAGGAAGACGAGGCCGTCAGTCTCGGCGATAGTGATGGCGTTGCAGGCGCGCAGCAGTGTCTTGCGATCCAGCTCCGGAATATCGATACCTGCGTCACCCAGACCGGCGATTACCTCGCCTGCCCATCGCATTCGGCGCACGTAGAGTTGTGGAGAGGCCTCCGTCAGGACTATCCGGGCGAGCTTGTACCAAAAATTATCGACGTCGCGCGCGAAGGGCACCATGCCGGGGCCGTCGAACGAATAGGCCGGAAGAGCAGCGACCAACCGCCGCGTCATACTTGCCAGATGGACCCACCAAGGGGCGACGATACAAACCTCGTGCGGCGCAATGCCCAGCGTTTCGACATTGTATTTGATCAGTTTTACGAGCTCGACATCCAGCGCGTCGCGGTGGGTATCCTGATCGAACGACACCACGCTTGGATAATTCCGATTCGTGCCGACCGCCTCGATTTTCGCGGGCAACACATTGTAATTGCCGAAATAACTTACGATGCGAGACGACGATCGGTAATTGTCCGATAGGTCCATCTCCTTGAACGCGATCCCGCAACGAGTGCCAAAGTCGTGCGCAGTGATCGCGTAGCCACCGAGCGAGCCATAGATCGCCTGATTTGGGTCTCCTACGACGAAGGCGGACGCAGCGCCCTTGGACGCCTTCAGGATAGAGGCGAGGATTGCATATTGGATCTCCCGCGTGTCCTGAAATTCATCTACAAGTACACACTCGAAGATCGACCCGAGTAAAACACTAATTGATGGGTTTTTCTCTATAAGTTGGTAGGCATAAAATAGGATCAGTTCGAAATCGACCTGCCGCTCTTCACGAAGGGTTTTCCAGTACGACCGCAAGACCCCTTTGATCGCCTCATGTTTTTCAGTCCTGTTGCAGGTCAAGACGACGCCCGTCGGCTTGAAATAGTAAGCGCAGTCGAAGCTCGTGAGCATTGTTCCCTGCACAGCACCGCACAGCTCTTCGTGCATGCACTCGGTGTCATGGGCGTTGATCACTCGAAAGCCGTGCTTGAGTGCCGGGTGATAAATGCCGTAGGGCTTAAGTATCCACTCAAGGCAGAAGGAGTGGATCGTGCCGATCCACAACTGGCTCGTATCGACGCCGAGCTGCTCGATCCGTTCGTGGATTTCGTCCGCTGCCCGATGCGTGTAGGTTATCGCGACAATGCGCTTCTTGTCCGATTTTAGCTCTGACAGCAGACGGGCGATCTTGTAGGTGAGAGTTCTCGTTTTGCCGCTTCCTGGGCAGGCGACAAGAAAGACGCTGCCCGGTTGCTCTATGGCCGCGACCTGGGCATCGTTTAGATCCTTCTCGTTCCAAACAAACATCTCAGAAGCTCGCCAGGATCGTATTGATGCCATCGGCGGGGAAGGCCTTGAGCATCTCGGCCCGGACCCCACCAAAATCGATTTCGCCGCGACGGTAACGACCGATTTGCACGCGCATCGCGGCGATGTCTCCGTCTGGGTGTAGCTGGGAATTAGCGAGCAATGACAGCCGATAGTCCAGCACGCTCGCCCACGTCTGGACGGAGACTGGGACATGCACCTTGAAGATTGCGTCGAGAATGTAATCAGGAATGACGGTCTCTGGCGTGATCATGCGTCCAAGAATGATCGCAAACCAGCCCTTGCCGGCGTAGCGAGCCATTGTAAGCACGCGCGTGCCAAAGCACGCAATGTCGCTCGATTCCAGCTCTGCCTTGGATGCCGCGATAGTGCTTGCATCCTTATAGACATCCCCCAATACCGAAACGATGGTGTCAACATTTCCGGCAGAGACAAAATCGACCTCAAAGGTGTGATCGGCGAAATGCGCCGTCAGCCAAGGATTGCCATCGCACAACAGCTTGAGGGCCGCTTCGCGCCGCAAACCTGCAACCTGTGACCCCAGCGCCTTCTTCTTCGCGGCGGCCTCCTCCTCGTCGTCTAGGGTATCCACAGTGGTATCGATGAAGGCGCGGTCCAGATCGGTGATGATTGCGCAGCGCTTGCGTATGCGATTGTCGTGAAAGAGGACTGCCACATTCTCGAAGCCGGTGCTGCGGATGTTGATCAGGCTGATCCCAAGCTCGTCCAAACTCAGCCCAAAGACCTTCTTTACGAGAATCGGGATGAGGATTTCTTCGGCGTCACCTTCAACCAGCACCACGCTCTTGGCGAAAAGCAGGTTACTGCGAACCGCATCGAGATAGCGTTGGATGTTGCCGATCTGGCCGGTGTCTAGGCCAGCAGACGGCTGAAACACCTCGCATCGTCCACCGTGCCGGCCGAGGATATTGATGTTCTCGACATTGCTGACCTCAGAAATGTGGGTCGAGTGGGTCGAATAAATGATCTGGGTAGCGTCAAAGTTTAGCCGGTCGAACAGCGTCTTCTGAATGTGAGTGTGGATGTGCGCCTCTGGCTCCTCGATCACGAGGAAGTTGGCGAAGGACTCCTTCTCCTTCTGATATTTGAATTCGAGCAGCTTCAGTGTCAGATAGATGAGGTTGGCACCGCCTAGACTCAGCTCGTGGATCCCGCCCTCATGTTGCTCCTCGCTCTCACCGACGAACAGCTTGAGCGACTGAAACAGGCGGTCCGGCTCGTCGGGCAGACCCGAGCGGATCGAAAGTGACCGGGGCGAGTAGGTCCCGCCCGCCGCGTCGGTGATGGTTTCGCGGATATCGGCACGAATTGTGCCGACATCAGGAAGGTCCACGATCGCATCATTGAGATCTTTGACGAGCTTGCCGATTGGCTCGAAACTCTGCGGATCTATCTCGCCACTCCGGCTTTTGAGCAGAGTCAGCAATGGATTAGTGCGATTATTCTGAAAATCAGCGACAACATCGCGCAGCGCTTGCACGAAGGTGAAGCAGACCTCGCGCGAGATTGAGAGCATGCCAGGGATGATGCCCCCAATAGCAGGATTGGTCAGTTCTTTAGGAAACTCCACCGCATCGAAGTCACCGACCAGCTGCTTGTAGGTAGCGGGATCAAGGAAATCCGCCGGACTCTTGCCCGTGAAGATGGTTTCGTAATCCGCGATGGTGATCTTGGACCGCGCCTTGATGAGGCCAGCGGTATCGCCGGCGGTAAGGTCGGCTAGGCTTTGCCGAATCGCCGCCTTAGGTCGGAAGATAAGGTTGTAGGTTGCCTTACTGATCACGCCGTCTGCGATGTTTCCGGTTCCATGCAGGAAGAGCGACTGTATCGCCTCATCCTGAGATACCTCATCGAACTCGAGGCTGATGATCATCCAATGACCCCGCCAGTCGCCGAGACCCCGGTGGAAATCATTCTCATCGAGCCGATATGCCGAGCGTAGCAGCGTATCGTCGAGCAAGAGACGCAGCGCGCGGAATAGGTTGGTTTTGCCCGACCCGTTCTCGCCAATGATCGTATTGACGCCCTTGTTGAAAACGACGTTCGCGCGCTCGAAATTCCGGTAATTGACAAGCTGCAGCCTTGAAATGTGCACGAACTACTTCCCCGTTTGATCCATTAAACTGTTAATTCGGCCTGCCCGAGAAGCGGTTATAGGCGTCCATCCGGTGGCGTAAGCGTCGAACGCGGGATAAGGCATCGCTGGACGCGATAGTCGTCACTAGCGCTAAGAATTTTGGCCAAATCTGACAGCTTGGGTGCGTCGTCGCTCATCGGGTTTGCCTTTACCAAGGCCGTAAGCCGAAGGGCAGTACTTTTGTAGCGGGTGGCAACTTCTCGGTGCTGCGATCCAGCGTTTCACTCGAGTGCACGCTTGGCGATCATCTGAATGTCCGATCTTGCCGGCCGTTGTCATCACATAGATTCGATCCGAGAGTCCGGTTTCCTGTTTTCGCGCTCCGAAGCGGACCGAGCGCAAAGTCCCAGCCTCAGTCTTCAACCGAGTGGCAGGTTCTGGGCGCATGTGTGCTGCTGCCTGCCTTCATGTGCATCTGCTGTGATCGGGCGTGCTTTGGAGGCGCGGCGTCGGCTTCCACACGAAGAAGCAAGAAGGCGCGATACGCCAAGGGCGACTGATCCGCCGCGTCCATGCTGGGGACCTTGATTGAAAAGCAGACCAATCAACGCTTTCGACGCGACTTCAGAAGTTCAAGGGTGTTTTTCAGATCAGTGACTTCAAAGGAACGTCCGGGTCGGCGAGCTGGTCGACATCGACCTTCGCGCCCGCTTCGACCAGCCTGCGGCCCTGGACGTAGTCCTTGACCATGTTGACGCTGTCGATCGCGGCGACACGCCCCGCGCGTAGGTACACCACCGAGAACTTGCGGGTGTCCGGATCGCCGCGCACCACGGTGGTGTCGAAGTCCTTGTTGATCCCCGCTGTCTGCAGTTTCAGGTCATACTGGTTCGACCAGAACCACGGAAAAGCCTTGTAGGGCTGTTCATCTCCGCACAGCGCCCTGGCCACGCAGGTCGCCATGTCGTTGGCGTTCTGCACCGATTCCACGCGCATGACATCGCCGCCCGCAAACCCGCAGGCAAAGGCCGCACAGTCGCCGATGGCGTAGATGTCGGGGAGCGAGGTGCGGCAGTATTCATCCACATCGACGCCATTGGCCCCGGCCGCGCCTGCAGCGATCAGCGGGCCGACGGCGGGCACGATGCCAATGCCCACGATCACCGCCTCGGCGGGAAGGACCGAACCATCGGCAAGCTTGACCCCGGTGACCTTCTTGCCGTCGCCTTCGAGACATTCGACCGCAACGCCCGTGCGCAGGTCCACCCCCTGCGCACGGTGCTCCTTCTCATAGAAGGCGGAAAGCTCCTCACCCGCCACGCGCGCAAGGACGCGCGGCAGCGCTTCGAGGAGCGTGACCTCCAGGCCCAGCTTGGCCAGCACGGCAGCGGCCTCAAGGCCGATGTAGCCCCCGCCGATCACCACCACCTTGCGGATGCCCGCAGCGACTTCGTCCATCAGCGTGTCGCAGTCAGCGCGCGTGCGCACCGCATGGACACCGGCCAGATCGGCGCCCGAGCATGACAGGCGTCGCGGATCGCCGCCGGCCGCCCAGACCAGCTTGCCGTATTCGAAGGTCTCGCCGTCCGAGAGCTTCAAGGTATGCGCCCTCGGATCGACCTCGATGACCTCGCAGTCGAGGCGAAAGGTCACGTCCTTTTCGGCCCAGAACGTGGGCGGACGGATGTAGAGGCGGTCGAAGGTCTTCTCGCGCGCGAAGTACTCCTTGGAGAGCGGCGGACGCTCGTAGGGGTACTCCGGCTCGCGCCCGATCACCGTGATCGAGCCTTCAAAACCGCTCTGGCGCAGGGCCAGCACACATTGGGCGCCGCCGTGTCCGGCGCCCACGATGACGACATCTGAGGGGGGCATTTTATCTCCTGGCCGTTCGTCGGCCG
>NZ_JALHAT010000034.1:0-68928 GCF_022818885.1 Novosphingobium mangrovi
ACGCTCGTAGGGGTACTCCGGCTCGCGCCCGATCACCGTGATCGAGCCTTCAAAACCGCTCTGGCGCAGGGCCAGCACACATTGGGCGCCGCCGTGTCCGGCGCCCACGATGACGACATCTGAGGGGGGCATTTTATCTCCTGGCCGTTCGTCGGCCGGATGTGGAATGGCAAATCGGGATAGGCACCGCTCAGATCAGACGGAAGGAATTGCGCCGCCCGGGCGTCTCCCCCGACTTGCGGGTAAGGCACCGGAGCGGCAAGCATTTGATCTTGAAGCGTTTGCTGCCGTGTTCAGGCTGGTTCGGTGTCGCGCTGCGGGGAGACCTTTCGGTACATTTCCTGTTCCTTCAGCAACCGGGTGATGAACTGGCGTGTGTGGCGTCCGCCCACGTCGCTGGCGATGTCGATGAGCGGTGCGTTACCGAATTGCTCCATGCGGACTTGCTGCGATTCGAGTACGTCCTGATCTTCCTGGAAGGTGCGCGCGGTCTGTGCGAAGACTTCCTCGACCATGCCGTCTTCGGTCCGATTGGTGGCCATCGACCAGAAATAGTGCGTGGTCGTCTCCGTTTCCGGTGTGATGCCGTGAAAACCGCACATCGAAAAGCGATTGGCGCCATGCACGCCGTATTCACCGTTAGTGTAGGCCCCGGTGCCTTCTTCGCAGGCGCCCGTGTGAATCCGGATGATGACCGGTTCGAACACGATTTCCTGCCAGCGGTCGACTAGGCCGGTGAACCCCGCTGCATCCACGTACGTAGGAGGTGGCTGCGAGCCTGGCATCTCGCGGGTTACGCGCACCGCGTTGTCCAGCTTCTGCGAATTGGTCTTGGCGCGAAAATGCAGGTCCGGATTGCCACCAATGGTCTTGGCGTGGATGTATGGCAGGTGCGAGAGGTCCATCAGGTTGTCGACCAGAAGCTGCCAGTTGCCCTTGACGGGGTAGTGCGCGCTGCGCCAGCCAAAGGCCGGATCCTCATGGATCGGGTAGTCCGGGATGAGGCCCTCGTCGGCGTCCTCGGGCTCGCCCATCCAGATCCACAAGAGGGCCTGTCGCTCGACCAGAGGGTAGTGGCGCACGCGCGCGGTGTCGGGCACGCGATCCTGCGCCGGGATACGAGTGCAACGCCCTTCACCGTTGAATTCAAGGCCGTGATAGGGGCAGCGCAGGATCTCGCCATCCACATCACCCGCTGAAAGTTGCATGGCGCGATGGATGCAGCGGTCTTGCAGGGCATGGACTGCGCCTGTTTCGGAACGCCAGAGCACGACCGGCTCATTCAAATAAGTGCGTGCAAGGGTCTCGCCCGGGGCGAGGTCGGTGCCCCAGCCAGCGACATACCACTGGGCCTTGAGGAAGGCATCTCCCATTCGGATTTCTCCTTTTCTATCTTCTCCTCTTCGTAAGCCATCGGGCTGTGATTGGCTGTACCTATTATCGTTATACAGGTTATCCAGATATGGTATGATCTTGCCATGGATCTGCGCCGCTTTGACCTCAACCTTCTCGTCGTTCTGGACGCTCTTCTTGAGGAGCGCGGAGTCAGCGCCGCCGCGCGACGTCTGGGGGTCAGCCAGCCAAACGTCAGCTTTGCGCTTTCCAAGCTGCGGGCGCAGTTGGACGATGCGCTGCTCATCCGCGACGGCAACCGGATGAAGCCGACGGTTCTGGCGCAGGAGTTGCGCGCGCCTCTGCGCCGGATCCTGGACGCGGTTCGGCACGAGGTGTTGAGCGAGCGCGGTTTCGATCCCCTGCAGGCCAAAAGGCGCTTCGTGATTTCCATGTCGGATATCGGCGAACTCGTCTTCCTGCCCTCGCTGATGGAAGACCTGCGGCGCATTGCGCCGGGGGTGTCCCTGGATTCGCGATCGCTCTCACCCGGTGACCTGGAGCACGCGATGGCGCGGGGCGAGATTGACCTGGCGCTGGGGTACTTCCCGGACCTCAAAGGGAGCAACTTCCTCACCCGGAAACTGTTTGAACACCCTTTCATCTGCATCGCGGCGGCCAATAACGAGCAGGCCCATGCGGACTGGACGCTCGAGCAGTTCCTGCGCATGGGGCATATCGTGGTTGCACAGCATGGCCGCAGTCAGGAACTGTTCGAGGAGCGTCTGCGTGCGCTTGGCCTATCGCGGGACGTCTATTTGCAATCGCCGCATTTCATGAGCGTGCCGTTGCTCGTCGCCCAATCGGACCTGATAAGCACGGTGCCCGAGGCCGTTGGCGCCATCTTCGCCACAATGGCGCCCCTGCGGCTGATCGAGCCACCTTTGATCTTGCCGCGTATCGAGCTCAAGCAGTTCTGGCATCGCCGTGCGCACGATGATCCGGGACTGCGTTGGCTTCGCGATGTCGTGACCCGCCTGTTCCAGAATCGCGATCCGTCGCCGCCCATCGATGTCGTTGCGAACGCACGCTGAAAGTCAGACCGCGATCACGCGCTCGCCGGTATCACCCAAGTTGCACTTGCAGGGGCAAGGAGGCCAACGCGTGAAGTGTATTGTTAGGCTCAGGACTCGTTGATCAAAGCCAGAAGAGGACGGTGGCTGCGAGAGCGAGGGCTGAGAAGAATACGGTCGGGCAGCGGTCGTAGCGGGTTGCCACGCGGCGCCAATCCTTCAGTCGCCCGAACATGATCTCGATGCGATTGCGGCGCTTGTATCGGCGCTTGTCGTATTTGACGGGCATCGAGCGGGATTTCCGGCCAGGAATGCAAGGTTTGATACCCTTTTGCTCAAGCGCGTCCCGGAACCATTCGGCATCGTAGCCCCGGTCGGCCAGCATCCACTGTGCCTTTGGCAAGTCATCGAGCAAAGCCGCTGCGCCGGTGTAATCGCTGATCTGGCCCGCCGTAATGAAGAAGCTCAAAGGCCGTCCGTTGGCATCGGTGACGGCGTGGAGCTTGGTATTCATGCCGCCTTTGGTCCGTCCGATCAGGCGTCCGAGATCCCCTTTTTTACCCCAAGGCTGGAAGCCGTGCGGTGCGCCTTGAGATAGGTCGCATTGATCATGACGGTCTGGGGTTCGGCCCTCTGGGCGGACAGGCCTTCCATCATCCGGCTGAACACGCCCATCTCGCCCCACCGCTTCCAGCGATTGTACAAGGTCTTGTGAGGCCCGTACTCCCTGGGGGCATCACGCCAACGCAAGCCGTTCCGATTGACGAAGATGATGCCGCTCAGAACGCGCCGATCATCGACACGCGGCTTTCCGTGGCTCTTAGGAAAATACGGCGAAAGACGCGCCATCTGCTCGTCCGTCAGCCAATACAGGTCGCTCATCCTCAGTCTCCTCGCAGAGCCTGAATCACATCACGGCATGCTAATCAATGGGTCCTGAGCCTAACAGCATATCTGTCAGAGATATTCGAGGGGGAGCTGGGTCGTGCTCTTCATCTGCTTCATGACAACATACGTCGTAACGCTCTGAGTGAGGTCATCGACCAGGAGCTTGTCCGAGATGAACTCGGAATAGTGTTCCAGATCGCGCGTCCAGATACGCAGAATGAAGTCCATGTCTCCGGTCGTATAGTCGCACGAGACTACCTCGGGCAGGGACATGATCCGCTCACGAAAGGCCTTGTCGGCCTCACGGCTCTGCACGCGCAGGCGCACATTCACGAACGCGGAAATGCCCAGATTGAGCTTTTCGGGGGCGAGTAGGGCCACTGTGTGCGCGATGTAGCCTTCCTCGCGCAATTTCTGGAGGCGGCGCGAACATTGCGAGGGGGACAGGTTGACCCGATGGCTCAGCTCAGCCGGCCCGAGGCTCCCATCTTCCTGAATTACAGACAAAATCGTCCGATCAAACTTGTCTAATGACACGGCCATGACATTCTCCTTGGGAAGTGCCCGAACCCGGCACTGGCGACGCACGCGTCGCGCAAGTTTTCAGCCGATCCGGCGCGTTGAGTGTATGCAGGACGCAAAATGACGCAACAATGCACGTACAACGCACGATTTTTTTCATAATCTTTCCTCTAGCGAAATATCGGACCAAACCCATGTCGACTTTTCTCATGCAGCCCTGCCCCGACGACCCGATCCTCTCGTTGATCGGCATGTTTCGCGACGACCCGCGCAGCACCAAGATCGACCTTTCCGTAGGTGTCTTTCGCAATGAGGAAGGCCAGACCCCGGTTCTGCACGCCGTCAAGCAGGCCGAGTCCCATTTGGTCGCAACGCAGCCGACCAAGACCTACCTGGGGCCCGTCGGCAACACCGCCTTCACGGCGGCCGTCGCGCGCATGGCCTTTGGCGAAGCGCGCGCGCAGCGCCTCAGCGGCCTGCAGACCCCCGGGGGCACCGGCGCCTTGCGCGTGGCGGCGGACCTGCTTGCCCGCAACGCCAATACGGGCCGCATCTGGATTGGCCTGCCGACCTGGTCAAACCACATTCCCGTTTTTGAAGCCGCAGGCCTTGAGATCCTCACGTACGGGGCCATCGACATCGCGGCCCAGCGTTTCGATCTGGATGCCCTGCAGGCCGCTCTCGCCGCCGCGCGGCCCGGCGATGCCGTCCTCCTGCAAGGCTGCTGCCACAACCCGACCGGCATCGATCCCGACAGCGCGCAGTGGGCCGCGATTGCCGCGCTGCTGGAAGAAAAGGGGCTGCTTCCCCTTATCGATCTTGCCTATCAGGGGCTTGGCCGTGGCATCTCGGAAGATGGCGAAGCGGCCGGGCGGGTGCTCGATACCGTGCCCGATGCGCTTGTTGCCTATTCGTGCAACAAGAACTTCGGTCTCTACCGCGAACGCGTCGGCGCGCTGTTCATCCAGGCCGAGAACGCTGCCGCGCGCCAGGCCGCGGCCAGCAACGCGGCCGATCTCGTACGCGCCAACTACTCGATGCCGCCCGATCACGGCGCGGCGGTGGTGGCGTGCATCCTGGGCGATGCGCAGCTAACCCAGGACTGGAAGGCCGAACTGGAGGCCATGCGCACGCGCCTAGCGACCATCCGCAACGCTCTTGCCGAAGCGTGCTCCACCCACGGGCTCGCACTGGAGGCGATCGCCCGGCAGCGCGGCATGTTCTCCCGACTGGCCCTTGCGCCGAGCGCGATCAGTGCATTGCGCGAGGAACACGCCATCTACATGGCGCCCGACGGGCGCATCAACCTGGCCGGCCTCGCCATGGCCGATGTCGCGCGTCTCGCAGCCGCATTGGCCCGCGAATGCGCCCCTCCACCGGAACCCATGATGTCATGACCATTCCCAATGAACAGCCCTTGCGTATTGCCATTCTCGGCGCTGGCGCCGTGGGCTCGCTTGTGGCGGCCCGCCTGATACAGGCGGGTCACACCCCCACCCTCGTTGCACGCGGCGCCCGGCTACGGGCGCTGCAAACGCAAGGGCTGTACCTGCGCGACGCCGCGCAGCCCGTCCAGACCCTGCCCGTGAGCGCCACAAGCGCGCACGAAGCCGGCCCGCACGACATCGTCTTCCTGGCTCTGAAGGCCCACGCCATCGCACCGGCCCTTCCCGACATCGCTCGCCTCCTCATGCCCGAGACACGGGTGATCCCGCTCATCAACGGGATCCCCTGGTGGTACTTCCAACCCGACGAGACCCGCGCGGTCGCCACTGTCGATCCCGATGGTGCGCTGGCCCGCGCCTTCGACCCGAGCCGCCTCATTGGCGCGGTTCTGTTCCTGACCGCCTCTCTCGACGAAGATGGCGCGGTCGTGGCACGCGGGCCCGAGCGCATCGTGATGGGGAGCATCGGGCGGGGCTCTGCGGAGGACGACGACAGCCTTTTGGCCCCGCTGCGCCAGATCTTTGCGGACACCGCCATCGGCGTCCGCTTCGTCCGCGAGATCCGGCGGGACCTCTGGAGCAAGGTCGCGCTCAACCTCGCCACCAATCCCCTATCCGTCGTCGCCCAGGCGACCCTGGCCGAACAGTTCAACGACCCCGCGCTTGCGCCCACCGTAGCGGCCGTGCTGGAAGAGACCGTCCAACTCGCACGCACGCTGGGTGTCGAGCCGCGCACCGACCTCGAAGGAATGCTGGCTATCGGTCATCAGGCAGGCGCGTTCCGCACGTCAATGGCGCAGGACTTCGCCCGCGGATCTCCACTCGAACTGGGCGCGATCGCCCGTTCCGTGCTCGACCTTGCCGATACGCAAGACGTCGCCATGCCAACGGCCCGCACCATTACCGACATCTGCACCTTTCTCGAGATCAGGAGGAATGCCGCATGACGCCCTCGGCGCAAAGTGAACGCGAACTTCGAAGCCAACTGGCCGACTTCTACCACCTGGTCCGGCATCTGGGCTGGGACGAGCTGGTCTTCAACCATATCTCCGCACGCCTGCCCGGCGCGGAGGAACGCTATCTCGTCAACCCCTTCGGCCTGCTCTATGACGAGATCACACCCGACAATCTGATCACGGTGAGTGTCGAGGGCGAACTCGTCGGCGAATCGGAATATCGCGCCAACCCGGCCGGCTTTGCGCTTCACGGCGTCATCCACGCCAACCGCCCGGACGTGCGCTGCGTGGCGCACACCCACAGCATCGCGCTCTCCGCGGTCGCGATGAAGGCGGCCGGGATCGACCATGACAATTTCTACGGCGCACAGCTGTCCGGCCGCGTCGCCTATCACGATTTCGAGGGAATCACTCTTTACGCCGATGAACGCGAACGCATGCTCGCGAGCATTGGTGACAAGGACGTGCTGATCTTGCGCAACCATGGCGTGGCGGTGTGCGGGCGCGACATTCCTTCAACCTTCGCGCTGCTGTGGATCGTCCAGCGTGCCGCGGAAGTGCAGCTGGCCGCAGGCAGCATGGCCGGTCCGAACCAGAGCCTGCCCGATGCCGTGCGCCAGCGCTGCGCGGCCGATGCCCACAAGATCACCAGCTCGTCCAATGCCTTTGGCGAGCTCCTGTTCAACTCCGCTGTACGCCAGATGAAACTCGACAAGGGGATGGTGCGGAACGAGGCGCTGGCCGCCGTACCGGCCTGACATGTTCCCGCGCGCGCTGGTCATACAGGCAGCCCTGCCAGAGACCGACCCGAGCGCGCGCCCTTCGCTGGTACAGGCTTCACGTGCCAGCTCGTGCCTTCACGTTCGTCCGGAGAGGGGCGAAATCCCGGTGATGTGCCGCATGCGAGCCGGAACGGTTCGCGCCATCGGGGCACCAACATACGTTCGAGCCAATTGACCTCGAACCGGCTGAATACAGCCTAACACGCTATTGGCGAGTGCGTTCTCCACGCACCCTATTTCTGCGCCTTCTGTATACAATTCAACTGTTCGCATTCGCAGCACAAAGTATTGTAATTTTCAGTTGAAAATGATCCTATTCGACGTACCATCGTCGCCACCACAAACAAAACGGGGGGAAAATGACATATTCTTTCAAGAGGGTAACGCCGTCACTCGCGCTTCTCCTTGCCTCTACGGCAGTCGTCGGATGGAGCCCAGAAGTTCTCGCGCAAGAGAGTGCCGCTGCGGACAGTTCGCATACGATTATCGTAACTGCGCTCAAGCGTGACACCACGCTCCAGGAAACCCCGATCGCGATTTCGGCGATCGGCGGTGACGACCTGGCCGAGGCGCGCATCCAGACCATCGCGGACATGGCCGCGACCGTACCGGGCCTCAACTTCGTGAACGCAGGCCCGGGCCAGAGCCGTGTTGTGCTGCGCGGCATCCAGGCTGCGGGCGAGCCGACCGTGGGCGTCTACTATGACGAAACCCCCGTAACAGGCCCGGCCGGCATGCAGAGCGACGCCGGCGCAACCACGCCCGAACTGCGCATGTTTGACGTCGAGCGCGTCGAGGTCCTGCGCGGCCCGCAAGGGACGCTCTACGGTTCGGGGTCGATGGGCGGCACTCTGCGCGTGATCTACCAGAAGCCAAAATTCGAGACCGAGGCCGCCGGACAGGGCAGCCTGTCCTCGACCCGGTACGCTGGCGGCCTCAACTGGGAAGCCAACGGGATGGTCAATACCGTCCTGGTGCCCGACAAGATCGCGGTCCGCGCGGTGGGCTTCTATTCCCGGTCCGGAGGCTGGATCGACGCCTATAACCTGGGCATCGACAACATCAACGAGACCCGCTCCTACGGTGGACGCATCATGCTGCGTGCCAAGCCGACCGAGGATTTCACGCTGGACCTTGCCGCCTACATCAACCGCCTCGAGACCGATATGCCCTGGTGGACCGGCCCGGGCAAGTACCAGGCGGACTTCTATGCGCGCACGCCCTTCACGGACAAGAGCGAGATCTACAACGCTACAGGCGTCTATGATTTCGGCGACGTTTCGCTGACGGGCGCGGTCTCCTATGCCCGCCAGCGCCAGCGCATGGCGCAGGACGCAACCCCCTTCATGATGTCTGAACGCACCGAGATGGGCTGTGCGATCCGCTACAATCCCGACGCCTCGCCCTGCAGCCCGGACGTGCTCGACGGGTACTACGCGATCATGGACGACCTGATCCCGTCGACCAGTGAATCCGTGCAGCGTATGAAGACCTGGACGGCCGAGCTGCGTCTTGGCTCCACCGGGACTGGCCCGCTCAACTGGACCGCGGGCGTGTTCTTCTCGGACCGCAAGTCCGATGTCGATGCCCTGGGCATCCGCCGCGAGGCCGCGACGGGTGAGCCGCGCGAAGGTGCCGACCTATTCTACGCGCGCTATGTGCAGGATGGCCTGCGTCAGTACGCGGCCTTCGGCGAGGTCTCCTACGATGTCACCGACCGTCTGACCGCGACCGTAGGCGGGCGCGTCTTTCGCTATGAGAAGGACGTGGGCGGGCGCATCGCGATCGGCAGCATCGCGCTGTTCGTGGCGCCGACCGAGCAGGCCGACTTCTCCTCGAATGAGAACGGCACGGTGTTCAAGGGCAACCTGGCCTACAAGATCACCGACGACGTCTTGGTCTACGGCGAGATTTCCGAAGGCTTCCGACCCGGCGGCGTCAACCAGGTCATCGGGCTCCCCGACGAGCTGGCCCCCTACAGCTCGGACAAGCTCACCAACTACGAACTGGGCCTGAAAGCCACCACGCTTGGCGGCGCGCTGGACTTCAGCGTCGATGTCTTCCAGATCGACTGGAACGACATGCAGGTCACCGGGGTAACCCCGAGCGGCACCTACAACTTCATTACCAACGCAGGTGCCGCCCGCATCCGCGGATTTGAAGGCGAGGCCAGCCTGCGCCCCGTTCCCGGGCTCACCCTTTCGGGCAACGTCACCGTGCTCGATCCCAAGCTGACCGAGGACCAGGCCAATGGCAGTGTCGTGGCCCAGGGTCGCGACGGAGACCGCATCCCCTTCGTTGCCAAATTCACCGCGGGACTTTCAGCCTCCTATGAGTGGGCCATCGGCGACGCCCTCGCAGCCTCGGCCCGGATCGATGGACGTCACGTGGGCTCGTCCTATTCCGAGTTCGTCCCGGATTCGGTGTTCGCCCGCCAGATCCCCAGCTACGAACTGGTCAACGCGCGGCTCGGCCTGAAGAGCGAGGATGACAGCTGGTCGGCCGCGCTGTTCGTCACCAACCTGTTCGACGACACCGCGATCTCGCGTGCCTTCACCAGCGGGTTCGACGTAGGCCGGACGCTCTACAGCTCGGCGCAGCCGCGCACCTTCGGCGTCTCGCTCGGCTTCCACTACTGATCGCGCGCGGCCGCAGGATATGCGTTTCCTGCGGCCGCCACGCGGACACCCTGCGCGCAGCCTCGCCTAATCGCGCAAGGCTGCGCCATTCTTGCACAGCGCTCGCACCCATGGAGTTTACATGACCCGCAAGATGCACCTTGTCGGCATTCTCGCCACCAGCCCGACAATCCACCACAGCGGCGCCTGGCGCCATCCCGCCTCGCAGAACCGCATCACCGACCCCAATTGGTGGGCGGACCTGGCGCGCGAGTACGAAAGCGCCTGTTACGATGGGGTGTTCTTCGGCGATTCGCCGATCATAGACACTTCGGAGCGGACCGCCCGGGGCGGACAGGCCGCCTACCTGGACCCCTCACCGCTTGCGATGGTCATGGCAGGCGCCACCAAGCACCTGGGGATCGGCATCACCATCTCGACCAGCCTCATTCCCCCTTACGCGATTGCCCGCTCGCTGCAGACGATGAACGTGCTGACCGGCGGGCGTATTGCTTGGAACATCGTCACCTCGACCGGCAAGAAGGAAGCCGAGTGCTTCGGCATGGACGACCTGCTGCCGCGCAATGAGCGCTACGACATGGCCGACGAGGTGGTCGAGGCCTGCTGCAAGCTGTGGGACAGCTTTGGCGAAGGCGCTCTCCTCGCCGACAAGGAAAGCGGCATTTACGTCGATACCGACAAGCTGACCGACTTCGACTACACCGGCAAGTACGTGCGCACGAAGGGGCCGCTGCCCGTGCCGCCAAGCGCACAGGGACGCCCTGTACTGATGCAGGCGGGCGCCTCGGAGCGCGGGCGCAATTTTGCCGCGCGCTGGGCTGAGATGATCTTCACCCTGCAGAACGACCTGCCCGAGATGCAGGCCTTCTACGCCGACGTGAAGGGGCGCATAACCAAGGAGGGACGTGACCCGGCCGATTGCGCGATCCTGGCTGCGGTCGATCCCATCGTGGGCGAGACCAAAGCGATCGCTCTTGAAAAGCAGCGCTATGTCAACAACCTGGTCGATGACGACATGGCTATTGCCCATGCTTCAAGGCACCTAGGTGTCGATCTCAATCAGTTCCCAATGGACAAGCCGCTCGAGGATCTGGACATTGAGAACGGTACAGTCGGTTCGTTCGAGGTCATGCGGAATGCCAGCAAGTCCAAGGGACTGACCCTGATCGAGCTGTGCCGCAGCTTTTCGATCAGCGAATCCTGCCCGCAGCTGGCTGGAACGCCCGAGCAGGTCGCCGATGCCATGTGCGAGATGTTCGAGAAGAAGGGTTGCGACGGCTTCATCATCTCGCCCGCCGCGATGCCCGGCTCGATCGAGGAATTCAACCGCATGGTCGTTCCCATCCTCCAGGAGCGCGGGCTGTTCCGGACCGCCTATGAAGGCACGACCCTGCGCGCCTCGCTCAAGGCGAGCTGAACCCGGCAGCACCTGCCAATTTTCCGGCCGCGGTGCGTCCATTTTCGCACCGCGGCCGCTTCGCACTCCGGCATGAAGGCCCCTCACCATGCACGCACCTGTTCCCGAACCGGCGCGCACGCGCCGCTCCGACCTGCCCTACCGGCTGCTCCTGCTCGGACTGCTCTCGGCGGTCTACATGCTCAACTACACCGACCGCATGGTGCTGCCCCTGCTCATGCCCGAGATGAACCGCGAACTGGGTTTCTCCGACAGCCAGATCGGGCAGATCACGGGAAGCCTGTTTCCAATCGTCTACAGCGTGATGTCGATCGTTTTTGCCATCCTTGCCGACCGAGTAGACCGTATCCGCCTGCTCGCCTTCACCACGATCCTGTTCTCGCTCACGACCGCGGCATGCGGACTGGTTGAGGGCTTCTGGACACTCATGCTGGTGCGCGTGGGTGTGGGCGCGGGGGAAGCAGGTTCGGCGCCGCCCTCGCTTTCGCTGATCGCCGACCACTTCGAGGGTCCTTCACGCCAGATTGCCAATTTCGTCTACGTCAGCGCGCTGGTGGTGGGCATGCTCTTTGCCTACGGCGGCGTGGGCGCGGTCAGCGTCTGGTATGGCTGGCGCATGGGCTTCTACGCGGCGGGTGCGGTCGGCGTGGTGATCGGGCTGTGCGTGCTGGTCTTCCTGCGCGACAACCGCAAGAGCGCGCCTCTCCTCAGCGATCTTCCGCGTCGCTCGGGCCGTTTCCGCGACCTCGCCCGCAACGGGCCCTTCCTCTGGGCCGTGCTTGTTGCCGCCTTCAGCACCATGCTGTCGATGGCCCCCTCTCAGTGGCTTCCTTTGTACCTTTCGCGCTCTCTCGAAATGAGCCAGAGCGATATCTCGCTGTTGCTGGGTACCTATTTCACGCTTTTCAGCTTTGTCGGACTCGTCCTCGGCGCCTGGCTCGCCTCGCGCCTGCGTCGTATGTCCGTGGGCATGCCGCAGCTGGCGGGCGTGCTGATGGTCGTGGTCATGACTTTGGGCTATCTCGCCACCTTCACCGTCCACGACATCACCGTGGCCCGCGTCTCACTCGCCCTGGTCAGCCTTGTCTCCCTGCTCGCCTACGGCTCCCTTCTCGCCTACGTTCAGGACGTGACCGAGCCGGAGAACCACAGCAAGGCGAGCGGGATCATGTTCGTGGCCATGGCCCTAGGGTTCTCCATGGGCACGATGGCCACCGGCTTCCTCAGTGACCTTCTGAAGCCGACTTACGGCGCGGATGCACTGGGGGCGGCCGTCCTCCCCGTTGTCGTCGTTGCCGGTCTGATCGCGGGCGGCGCGTACTACATGATGTACCATACGACCCGGCACCGTCACTGACGCGAGGCCGAGCTGGGCCGGTCCAAGGCCGGCCCGGACCGATCCGCTCTTCCTTGAAGGCGATCTGCGCATCCATGAAAAGGGCCTCGGATCCGTGCGATCCGAGGCCCTTTTCGCAATCCTCCTGCTCCCGGCGCCCCTCCACCAGCCACAGGACGAGGCTACATCAGGCGGCGGCTCCCGCGACCGGCAGCGCATGGTAGCGCCGGGCGAAATAGGCCAGACCGTCCGCTTCCGAACCCAGCGCGAGATGCTCCACAGTGCCGAAAAAGACGCTGTGCGTACCCACCTCGGCGACGCTCTCGACCGAGCAGCCCAGCACCGCCAGGGCCTCGCCCAGTCCCGGCAGGCCGCCCATGTCGATCCACGGACCGCACCCTTCGAAGCGTTGATCCATGGTCAGGGCACTGTCCGAAAATCTGCGCGAGTGCCCTTCCTGCGCCGCGGCAAGCACGTTGACGGCAAAGCGGCCATTGGCCTTTAGGTACCGGTGCATCCGCGCCGAACGGTTGATGCACACCAGCAGCGAGGCGGGCTCGTCGCTCACGCTGCACACCGCCGATGCGGTCATCCCGAAACGGCCCTCGGGACCATCGGTCGTAATGATGTTCACCGCAGCCCCGAGGCGCGACATGGCGGTGCGAAAGTCCTGCATCTCAATCATGGAATTACCTCATCAACAGGCCGCCGTTGATGTCCCAGACGGCACCATTGGCAAACGCGGCCTCTGCAGAGGCCAGATGGACGGCGGTCTCGGCCACGAAATCGGGCGAGCCGAGATGGCGTACGGGAATGCCTTCAACGATCCCGGCAAGCTTGTCGGCTGGCACCAGCGCGCGCACGGACGGAAGGTCCAGGGGGCCCGGCGCAATCGCGTTCACGGTGATACCAAAGGGCGCCAGATCCCGCGCAAAGACCTTGGTCAGCGTGATGATACCGCCCTTGGAGGCGGCATAGTGCGCGCCCGTCGCCGTGCCCCCGTTCTGCCCCGCCAGCGAAGCGATATTGACGATGCGGCCGACCCCGCGCTCCTTGAAATAGCGTCCGAAGACCTGACAGCCCACGAAGGTGCCGCGAAGGTTCACCGAGACAACCTGGTCGAACTCGTCGGGCGCGATCTCCAACACCGGGCGCACGATGGTGACGACCGCGTTGTTGACCAGCGCATCGACACCGCCCCAGCGCGCGACAAGCGCATCGCGGGCCGCCTCGAAGGCGGTTTGCTCGCGCACGTCGAGGGCCAGGCCGATGGCGCTCTCTCCTGTGGGATCAAGCGCACGCGCCGCAGCGCAGGCCCCCTCCTCGTCAATGTCGGAGAGACCCACGTTGTAGCCCGCGCGGTGGAAGGCCCCGGCAATCGCAGCGCCCAGGCCCTGTGAGGCGCCGGTCACGAGGACCGTGCGCGAACGGGAGGAAGAGACAGTCGTGTTCAAAGCAAGCACCTGATAGTGTGTTGGAAATCGCCGAGTTCGCGCCCGGCCCCTCGACGCACGTGTGAACGCCCATGTGCCGCACAGGCGCGAAGGAGCCGTGACGGCACAGCGCAGCGCGTCCCGGGCCAGGCCCAGGGCCCGACCGGAGACGCGCGCTACTCCGTCCCGATCATTCGGGGATGACCAGTTCCCGACCAATGCGCGCTTCGACCCGGATGTACTTCCACAGGCGGTATTCCCCCACTTCGACAGTGCGGAAGAAATTGCAGGCGGCCTTCACGGTGTCGCGGTCGGGCGCTTCGGCCAGAATGTAGAAGGTCCAGGGCCAACCATTGGGGGAGGTACCGACCATCGTCTCGTCATCGTCGAGCGTGCCGAGCACCTTGACGCCGGGCAGATCGCGGATGCCGGTCAGCATCTCGGAGACGCCGGCCCAGACCTTGCCGATTTCGGCGGCGGGAAGGTCGAAGAAGTTCTGCAGAACCGCGGCGCAGAAGAGGACGCGCACGGGCTTGGGGGCTTGGTCTGTCATGAAAGGTATCCTTGTCTGAAATCAGGGAAAGCCGGGGCCGACATCGCGACCCAGGAAAACGCCCCCGGCCTTTTGCCAGGTGCCTTCGGAGAGAAATGCGTGCTGGGAGACGACCAGGGCATCCTGGACGTATCCCGACAATGGGTGGTCATTGTAGATACCGGTGGTTCCGGTCATCTGGATGGCGAGACGGGTCACCTCCGCGCCCGTTTTCGCGGCATGCGAACAGGCGAGGCGCAGAAGGTTGGCCTGCTGGGTGGAGACCGGGTCGCCTGCGCAAATGGTGGTCCAAGCGTCCTGCGTCACCTCGTAGAAGAACGCACGGGCCGAACGCAGCGCGGCTTCGCCCTTGGCAAGGTCGCTCTGCACGTAGGCGCGATCGGCCAGAGTGGGCGCGCCGGTGATGGAGCCGCGCGTCCCGGCCATCTCGGTGACGGTATCGAGCGCGGCCCGGGCCACACCCAGCCCCACGACCGCAAGCACTTGCGCGGCAAAGGCCATCGAGGGGTAGCGATAGAGCGGCGAATCGAGCGTTGGCGCGCCACCTCGCACGAAGGTCCAATCCTCCGGCACGACCACGTCCTCGACCACGATGTCGTGGCTGCCGGTACCGCGCAGCCCGATTACATCCCAGTTCGGCTCGATGCGTGCGGCCGAGGCCGGCATCACCGCCATGCGCGGCAAGCCGCCATCGTCCGCGCCGGTCACCTTGACCCCGACCCCGATCAGGTCCGCGCCGGTCGAGCCGCTGCCAAACTGCCAGCGTCCGCGCACCTTGATACCGCCGTCCACGCGCTCGGCAGGCTGCGGCGGGAAAAGAGCTCCTGCGAAGATCACGTCGGGACTGTCGGCGTAGAGCCGGTCCAGGGTCTCCTTTCCAAGCGAGGAAAGATACATGCACGAGACCCCGAAGCTGGCCACCCATCCGACCGATCCATCCCCGATGGACAGGCGCTCGATCGCACGCAGGAACTGCTCGGGCGAACACTCGTCTCCGCCATAGGCCCGCGCAACAAGCGCGCGGTAGATGCCCAGTTCGCGCAGCGTTTCAACGACGTCCGCGGGCAAATGGCCGAGCTCATCGAACTCACGGCGTCGTGCTTTGAGGGATGCCAGAAAGCTGTCGGGTATCACCTGCTCTGCAGGCAGACGTCCCACGCCCGCAGGCGGCGCGCCGGTGTCTTTGGCTGTGACCATATCCATCGCGTAATCCTTAAGCCGGGTCAGTGTTGAGAACGACCGTGCGCCTTGGCGCGCAGGGTCTCATAGCCACCGGGGTGTGCCACGAATTGTGCCGCGAAGAAGCCTTCCCTGGTACGCACGCAGCGCCGTGCTGCGCTCTCCTTGGCGCGTGGTCGATCCCGAAAGGCGTTGGCTTCGCGTTCATCACCACGCAATTGGTGTAATTTTTGCGTGAAATGTCAACTAATTTCTCAAGCAATTGTGTATTCCGCCAAAGAGCGTATGAAGCGCATATATCTCCGACCCTTCAGGTTCGGGTGCAAACGGGAGACATCACCAGGTGAATGCAGACGAGGCAGTCCAGAACGGAGCTGACGTGACCAGCTTTCGTATGGAGCAATGGCCCTTCTATTGGATGACGCAGTTCACCGGGAGCTATCTGCGGCGTATCGAACTTGGCCTGAAAGGTATTGGCCTGGACATTCCACGCTGGCGCGTGCTCATGTCGCTGCGCGGTCGAGAGGCTCTCAGCGTGAGCGAAATCGCCGATCACGCTATCGTCAAACTCCCCACGATGACCAAGATCATTCAGCGTATGCAGGCAGAGAATTTGGTCATTGCAGAGCAGAGCCCGACCGATGGTCGCGTGACCGAGGTACGCCTGACGAGCCAGGGGCACGAGGCTGGAGAGAAGGCCTGGGCGGTGGCAAACCGGATTTACCGACGGGCATTCGAAGAGGTCACCGAAACCGAGATCGCGGACCTCAATGTCCTGCTACGGAAGATTACCGCAAACTTGGCCGACTAGTCCCTTCAAGGGACCTCAATGCTCAATTACCGGAGCAAACCATTCGTGCTTCTCGGCTCAATGGGCCACGTCACCATGGTTGCGATGTATGGCGCCTCTACCCCCGAATTTGCCTGGCGAAGGCAGCCATCGCGCAACGCTAGCCGTCCAGGTTCGTTCAGAGACCTTGAAGAGCTTTCAAGGGAAGTACGGACATGACGCTGACAGGCCGCGAGATGCGCACACATATTGACGAAGAGGGAACGCTGACGCTTTCGTTGCAGAGCGTCACGCCCGGTGAACCCGGCGATGACGAAGTCATCGTGCGCGTCGAAGCCGCGCCCATCAATCCCAGCGATCTTGGTCTCCTCCTCGGCCCCGCCGATGTGGCGTCGCTGGAAAGCGTGGATGACGAGACCCTGCGGTTTCAGGTGCCGCAAGAGCGTCTGGCCAGCGTACGCGGCCGGCTCGGACAGTCGCTGTCCATCGGGAACGAGGGGGCCGGAACCGTGATCGCGGCCGGGCGCAATGCCAAGGCCCTGGAGGGCAAGACCGTCGGCATGATCGGCGGAGGCATGTACGCCGACTATCGCCGTATCGCGGCACGCGATGTCGCGGTGCTGCCGGAGGGGACGACTGCCGCCGAAGGTGCCGCGATGTTCGTGAACCCGCTGACGGCTCTCGGGTTCGTCGAGACGGCGCGCATGGAGGGCCACAGTGCCATCGTCCACACCGCCGCGGCGTCCAACCTGGGCCAGATGCTGCAGAAGATCTGCCTCGCCGACGGCATTGCGCTCGTCAACGTGGTCCGCTCTGCGGAGCAGGCGCAGATCCTGCGGGACATCGGCGCGCGCCACGTCGTCAACAGCCGGGACGCGGACTTCACCGCGCAGCTTACCGCGGCCATCCACGAAACCGGGGCGACAATCGCATTCGATGCGATCGGCGGCGGCACCCTGGGCAGTGAGATCCTTCACGCGATGGAACGCGCCGCCTCGGAGAATGCGCCCAGCTACAGCCGCTACGGCTCGGATACCTTCAAGCAGCTCTACATCTATGGCGGTCTCGATCCGGCGCCGATCACGCTGAACCGCGCGGGCTTCGGATTTCAGTGGTCTGCCGGCGGTTGGCTGCTCTTCCCGTTCCTGCAGAAAGCCGGGAAGGAGACCGTGACGTGCATGCGCCAGCGTGTCGCGGCCGAACTCACGACGACCTTTGCGAGCCGGTATACCCAGGTCATTGGCCTTGCCGAGGCGCTGCAGGCGGACGTGTTGCGACGTTACGAACGCAAGGCGACCGGAGAGAAGTACCTGATCGACCCCCGGCTCGGCTGAGCGCAGCACGCGTGGGCGAGCGAACGGCGCAGGGGTTAGCCGAGCTTCGCCATGAGGCGCCCGGCCGCGCCCTGCTCGGCAGCCAGATTGCGGTTGTAGGCAAGCGGCATGCGCGGGCTCTTCCAGCGCAAGGCATCCATGATGCCGGCCAGGTCCTCGCCGCTCGCGAACAGGTCCTGGTTGAGCCCGACCCGGGTCGAGTGCGCGGAGATTCCCGTGAGCAGGCGGTCCAGATCGTCGCGGGTAAGGTCGGGCAGCGCCCCTGCCTCGAAGGCGCGCGTGACCATCGCGCGCCAGATCGGGCCGATCGAGCCGGGATGGAGCGCCTTTTCGCCAACGGTGTATTCGGTGCGGGCCGCAACCGCCGGCTTGCCCCTAAGCTTGGCGAGGTCCCAGGCCTCGCGCCCAGAGATCGTCGCGATCCGGCGCGGCTTTACCGCCGCGCGCGCCTTGTAGCGGCGCACCTGGACCCGGCGGAACAGCGGTCCCTGCGCGATGCCTGCCGCCTCCTGCCAGGCGTGGATAGCGCGCACCGAACGCGGCGAGAGATAGGCCGTGGCCCCCTCCCCGTCCGCATCGCCCTTGCTGCGCGAGATCGCGAGAAGCCGGGCCTCGGGATCGAGCGCTTCGAGGATATGGGCGAGCTCGATGGCCACAAGCTCACTGGCGCGCAGTCCTGTGTCGTAAGCGACCGAGAGCAGCGCGCGGTCGCGCAGCCCGGTGAGATCCTCGCCTGAAGCCTCGAGCAGCGCGCGCACGTTAAGCCCGCGCGCAGTGTCGCGCGCCACATCCTTGACCGGCCCCTTGAAGCGCAGCGGACGCGCCTGCGTCTGGGCCGAGCCCACCGCGCGCCGGTGCGCGGCGAGCGTCAGTTTGACCAGCTCCGCCTTTGTCGGATCGGGCAAGCCCAGCAACTGGTGGATCTTGGCGAGCGAGGCCTTGTAGCGGCTGAGCGAAGCGGGCCTGGCGCCCTCCCCGGCCCGCGCCTCCAGATAGGCCGCGACCTGCGACGAGGTGGCGGGAAGCGCGGCCAGCCCCTGGCGCCGGCACCACAGGTCGAAGGCCTCGAGGTCGGATTTCAGAGCACGGATCGAATGGGGCGAGGACGCGGCCTCGTAGGCGGCAAGAAGCGCGGCATCGAGCACGACACGGGCCTCAGCCTTCATCTTGACCACGGCCCAGCCCAGCCCTTCGAGCGGACGCGCCCGACGCACGGAGACGAGGCCGCCTGCCGGATCGCTTCGACCGTCCGGCCCCGCGCCTGCGTTATCCCCGTTTTGCGCCATTTCGACCGCCTCCTTCGCTGCGCCTTTCCTAGCCTCTCTTATATGGAGACGTCAAATCCGGTTATGTGATAACTGCAATTATCATATGTTGGCTATTCAACCCTCCGGGCAGTTGTGCAGTGAAAACCCAATAGCTACACATGAAGCCATGGAGGCTTTCGATCCCTGGTCCTGCGACGACGCCCCCGACCCGCGCGAACTCGCGCACGCCGAAGCGCGGGCCGCGTATGCCTTGGGCAAACTCGATGGACGGCTCACCAGCCTTGGCGAGACCGAAGAACGGCTGTTTTGCGCCGATCTGGTGCGCCGCACGCTGCTTGGTGCGCTGACGCAGGCGGGCTATCTCGATGCCCCGGAGCGCTTCGCGGACTGGTTGGCCGGGCTCGCGCGTGGGCCTGAGCACGTCGCCGAGGCGCCCTCCTCGGCGCTGGGTATTGTCCGCGCCCTCCTCTGCGAAATGGCGCTCCACCCGTGGGAGCCGCTCGCCAGAACCGCGCAGACGCTCCAGCGCTGCGCACGCTTTGTCACAGACGAAGTTCCTCTGTCTCTCGAGGAGCAAGCGCGCGAGATGGAGGCGACGACAGGCGCGCTCATGCGGGCGCGCCAGCTTGTTGAGGGCCTGCCCCCGCCTCAAGACGCGCCCCTCCCCTTCGAGGCGCTTGCCGCGCTGTGCAGCGCCGCCGCAAGCGACCCGGCCTTTGCGCCCATCGAGCCTGAAATACGCAGCTACGATACCGGCGAGGTCTGGGTGGCCCTTGCCGGGCTACGTCCGATCACCCCGCTCTGGGCATTGGACTATGCGCTGGGGCACCACCTGTCGCGCGGCCGAACCCTCGCCCGTGCCCTACCCATGCCCGGCGTCGTCACCACCGAACGGCTGCTGACACAGAACGCCTCGGTTCAGCTGCAATTGACTGGCGCTGTCGAGGCGGCGGCCCGCGCTCACTTGCGCGCACTCGATACGGCGCGCAGCCGAGCCGCGCTCCTCACGCAGCGGCTCGCGGGGCTGCGGCGCACTTCGCGCGCGGGCGAGGCCTGGATCCTGCTCGTGGGCTTTGCTCCGCTCGGGCTCGACCCGTTGATGGACGCGGTCGGGGTCAGCCGACGGGGGACCTATGCACTTCGAGATGCCTTGAGAGAAATCGGGTTGGCCGAGGCTCGGCAAAGCCACGGCAAAGTTCTGCTGGTGGCGAGCGAGGATGCGAGGCCGTCCAATATCCGTGCCCCGGCCGCCTCGAACGCGCTCGGCCCCGCGGTCGATGCGCTTGACCAGGCCATGGCCGACATCGATCGCCTGCTCGCGCGCACTGAAGATCAGGAGGCGACAGGCACGTAGGCCACACCGATCCGGCGCGGCGCGCGCATCCGCCGTTGCAAGAGCGCGCGCACCGCCTTGCGGGCCTCGGATCGCGCGGCGAAGGAAAGCTGCTTGCCCTGCCCGGCCGTCCCGATCCGCCCCCAGCTCCAGGTCAGCGTGGTCCAACCAAACAGGTCCTGGCCCACCTCCACCCGCCAGTGGCGCGCCAGTCCGCGTGTCGGGTCGCGGGCTTCCAGCGCGAGGCACCCGCCTTGCGGGGCGAGCAATTGGTTGAGGGCCGTCTCGATGTTCATGGGATCGAGTTTCGTGCGCACGAATCCCTCAGTCCAACACAAATTCTGAATCACAGACGGCCCCGGTGATTCACTGCGGCGATTACCGGAAGCGATAGGCACGGCCGCCATGATAGCAACGCACGCCAGCGACACCGTTTACCGCACGACACGAATCAGAAGATGCTGCTTTCCAGCGCTTCTCCTCTCCAAATTGCAGTCCAAATGCGCGTCTGAAACCCCAACGCACCGCAAACCGCCGCAAATTCAATGCAAATTGCGCGCTTTCGGGGGACAGAACCTAGACTGAACGAAATTTTCCGAATACCCCTTCACGAACGTTCAAAAGAACTGTCAGGGGATCAAATGCATTCAGAAGTCGAACGCCTCTCCGAAATGGCCCAAGCCGGGGAGCGGATGATCGAGCGTCTGCGCAAGCAGGCGTTCCTGCCCGACAGCCGCAAGGGGCTCAACATCCGTTTCGGCATCGCCGAGGCGGCGCAGCTGCTGGGCTGTTCGACCAACCGTATCCGCATGGCCGAGGACGACGGACGTCTTCCCCCTCCCCCGCCGACCGAAAACGGGCGCCGTCCCGGCTATTCGATCGAGGCGCTCCAGCACATGCGCGAGGTGCTGGGCGCAAGCCCGGCCCGTGCGCCGCTCGACCGCCCTGCGATGATCGCGGTGCAGAACTTCAAGGGCGGCGTGGGCAAGTCCACCGTCACCACCCACCTGGCCCACTATTTCGCGATCCAGGGCTACCGCGTGCTCGTGGTGGACTGCGACAGCCAGGCGACGACAACCACGCTGTTCGGCTTCAACCCGCACTTCAACATCACGCGCGAACAGACGCTCTACCCCTATCTCTCGATCGACCCGACCCAGACCGACCTGCTCTACGCCGTCCAGAAGACCCCCTGGCCCAACGTCGACCTGATTCCGTCGAACCTCGAACTGTTCGACGTCGAGTACGAACTGGCCGCGAGCGGCGCGGACGGGGGCTCGGTGCTCGCCTCGCGCTTCCGCAAGCTCAAGCAGGGCCTGGAAGACCTCGCCCGCGATTACGACGTGGTGATTCTCGATCCGCCCCCAGCGCTTGGCACCATCAGCCTCGCCGTCATGCAGGCGGCCAACGCCCTGATCGTGCCGCTGGCCGCGACGACGCCCGACTTCTGCTCGACCGTCCAGTTCCTCTCGATGATGGATCAGGTGACAGGCCAGCTCTCGCAGGCCGGCCTGACCGTAGACTATGACTTCGTACGCCTCCTGTGCTCCAAGTTCGATGGCAACGATCCCAGCCACGCGATGGTGCGCCAGATCATGGAGCAGACCTTCGGGCCCGCCCTGCTCCCCGTTTCCATTCTGGAGAGCGCGGAGATCAGCCACGCCGCGCTGCGCATGATGACGGTCTACGAACTGGAGCGCCCGATCGGCTCTGTCCGCACGCACAAGCGCTGCCGTGCCAATCTGGACGAGGCCATGGCCCAGGTCGCCGCGCTGGTGCGTCGGGGCTGGGGCCTGGCCACCCCCGCCAGCCCGGAGGCCGTGGTCAATGGGTGACGCAAATTTCATCGCCGCTTTGCAGAAAACGGTTTCCTACAGAGCCCTTGTTCACCATATGTTCGAATCAGCCCGCTCGCCCTTCCCCGCCCTGACCTACGCCCGGAGGTAGTCCCATGGCCCGCAAGCAATCCGATTACCTCGCCAGCCTGCTCTCAGGGGGAGACGACACCGCCGAGACCAAGGCCGAAGCGAAGGCCCCCTCCCCGGCTGCTTCACCGGATGAGGACGGGCAGGCCCCGTCTGCCGACACTCCCTCACCCGCGCCCCCGGCCGAGGGTGAAGCGGTCTCCCCAGCCCCGCGCTCCAGCACCCGCGCCGGCCTGTCCTTGCTCGGCCGTGAGAATGCACTCGCCCGCGTGGCGAGCGGCGAGGTCCGCCAGGTCACGCAGCTTCTGCTCGATCCGGCCCGCGTGCGGGTGTGGGATGGCAATGCGCGCAACCAGGCCCGGCTTTCCGAAGACAGCTGCCGCGACCTCATCGATTCGATCCTCGCCGAAGGGGGGCAGAAGGTCCCCGCGGTGGTGCGCCATATCACGGGCGATCCCGATCATGACTACGAGCTGATCGCGGGCACCCGCCGCCACTTCGCGATCTCGTGGCTGCGCGCCCATTCCTATCCCGACATGAAGCTCCTGGCGCAGGTCGCCGAGCTTGATGACGAGGCCGCCTTCCGCCTCGCCGACATCGAGAACCGCGCCCGCCGGGACATCACCGATATCGAGCGCGCGCGCAACTACGCCGAAGCCCTGCCCATCCACTACGGCGGCAAGGCCGTGCGCATGGCCGAGCGGCTCAAGCTCTCCAAGGGCTGGCTTTCCAAGATGCTGAAGGCCGCGACCATCCCGGACGAGGTCCTTGCCGCCTTCGCCGATCCGGCCGAGCTGACGCTGAACCCGGCCTATCGCCTGGCCGGAGAGCTGGACGACAAGGCCCGCGCCCGCGCCATCCGCAAGGAGGCCAAGGCCATCGCCGCGCAGAACGCCAAGGCGCGTTCGGAAGGGCGCCCAGGCCTGCCCGGTCCGGTCACGCTCAAGCGGCTGCTGGCCGCAAGCGACCTTGCCGATAGCGGGCAACCGCTTGCAACCAAGGACTTTCGCATGGAGATTTCCGGCCCCTATGGGCGCACCATCCTCGCGGTGAAGGACGTGACCCGGCAGGGCGTGACGATCCAGCTGCCGATGGCGAGCGGGGCCGGCGACGAGCAACTGGCCAACGCGCTCAAGGAAGTTCTCGACGTCCTGCGCAAGAATGGCATCTCGGTCAGCTGAGACAAAGGAAACGCGACGCGATGTTTCCTCCAGGAAACTTTTGGGTGCAGGCAAGGGGGGGCTGGGCAGCACGGCTCAGCTCCCCCTCCCCTGCCCGGACAACGCCCCCGACGCGTTCTGGCGTACCGTTCCTTTCGTGCAACGTGCCCCATCCCTCCAGCGCACAAGGCCCCCATCGATGACCCGCGCGCCCAAGGCCCCTGTCAGCGAACAGTTCGACCTGTTCCTTCCCTATATCGCCGACCTCCCCTTGCGCGACCAGCGCGAGATGATGGAGCGGCCCTTCTTCAGTCTCGCCAAGTCCAAACGGGTCAAGCCGATCGACTACACCAGTCCCGACGGACAGGTGCGCGTCCACGTCTCGGCCAGTCCCGACTACGGCATGGCGACGATCTGGGACGCGGACATCCTGATCTACTGCGCGAGCGTCCTGGCCGACATGCAGCGCCGGGGCCGCAACGATGTCCCGCGCAAGCTCCACATCATGCCCTATGATCTCCTGCGCGCGATCGGGCGGCCTACCACGGGGCGCGCCTACGAGCTTCTGGGCCAGGCCCTCGACCGGCTCGTCGCGACGACGATCAAGACCAACATCCGTGCCGAGAACCGGCGCGAGGCCACCTTCTCCTGGCTCGATGGCTGGACCCAGCTGGTCGATGAGAAGACCGAGCGCTCGCGCGGCATGACGCTGGAATTGTCCAACTGGTTCTGGGAAGGCGTGATGATGAAGGGCGGCGTGCTCTCCATCGACCGCGCCTATTTCGACATCACGGGCGGGCGCGAGCGCTGGCTCTACCGGGTCGCGCGCAAGCACGCCGGTGGAGCTGGCGAGACCGGCTTTGCCATCACCATGCCCGTCCTCTTCGAGAAGTCCGGTGCGGAAGGCCAGTACCGGCGCTTCAAGTTCGAGATGCTCAAGCTGGCCGAGAAGAACGAACTTCCCGGCTATGCCCTGGCCGTCGAGACCGCACGCGATGGCGAAGCCATGCTGCGCATGACCCGGGTCGATGACAAGGGAGGAGCTGGCCACCTCCAGCCCTCCCCAGCCCGGCATGCGCCCCCTGCCCCTGCCCCTGCCACAAATGCGGACAGGACAAGCGCCAGTGCGGCGCCCGCAGCCGAGGCCCGTGCCCCGGTCTCGTCAGCAACCTCCGGGCATGTTTCCTCCAGGAAACATGCAGGAGAGGCAGCCGAGGTCTTCGATGCCTCGCGGCTTATTCGATCCACCATCACCGGCCTCTCCGACAATGCAACGCGCGGCTTCATGACCGATGAGACGATCGACACCTTGCGCGCCGAATGTCCGGGCTGGGACCTCCACGCGCTTCACGCCGATTTCGAGCGGTGGGTTGCCGCCGACCCGGAGCGCACTCCGGCCAACTGGCAGCGCGCCTTCGTAGGCTGGGTCCGGCGCCACCACGCCAAACACAAGAACCAGCTGCGCGGGTGAGGGCAGGGGGCGTGGCAATCACACGCCCCTTGCCTCCCCGCGTCAAAGCCAATCCCCAGGAAGAGGCCCTACTCCGCGAGGGCCCGGGTTCCCTTTCGGAACCCACCGGAGGGACCTGCCCCATTCCGTACCCGACAGGGGCCTCGCCGTCCCCCGGATGCCAACCGGCGTGGAGCTCACTTCAAACCGCTCGACGAGAACCTGCGTGGCCCACGATCGTTCAGGCCGTCCCGAGCGCACCTTGTTCGCTCACCTTCCACGGCGTGATCGTGCGCGAGGTCAGCCGTGCAATCTTGCGCGGTTCAAAGTGGCAAACTTCGTTGGCGCCTGCTGGTTTTCGGTTCCCAGGCTATCGCCATCACATAGCCAGGGCAGGGCGCGTTCCCGAAGTGTCGCGTCCCGCGTCCCGGTATCGTCAAGCTTCGAAGCTCACGTCCACCACCATGCACGAATTGAACGACCTTCGCGCGCGTCATCGAAAAAGAGTTTCAAATTGTGAGGCGCGATTCGTCTCTTCGACACATCCGGAACACACAGAACACACGTTTCGACCCTTCGGGAACACACCCTCGACCTATCAGGAACGCCAATATCGACACGTCAGGAACACATGTCCGACACATCGGGAACAGCCGCGTAAACGCGACTCGTGCAGACCTGCGGTTCCACAGAGCGTCAGACCACCTCTAACCTGTTCTAACTTGTTCCTCTAACGACTCTAACTTTCCCGAAGCCTTTGGCAAAAATCGAAGAAGGTGAGGGCGCCAGACGGCAACCTCGCTCTCGTGACCATCAGGCAAGCGCACTCTTCGCCATCAGGGGATCTGACCTAGATCCCAGCGCAGTGAGCGCATTCAACGCTGGCTATACGAGTTCAGATCTCCATCCCGAGCATGAAAACACAAAGCATTGTATTCAGGACATAAAATTGCGAAACATGGCGCAATCCTCCAGCGATACGCCCTAGACGTCCTTCCCTCTTTCGCGGAAAAACGACCCTGCCACGATCGTTTCCCTAAGCATCTCTCGCGACAGTCCGACCGGCTTGGGTTGCTGAACCTAGACGCAAGGTCCTCATTTAAGAGTAAATTAAGGATAATCTCACAGGGTCGCATCATGGATTGCGGTTTAGAGGACGTTATGAGCCAGGATGCAAAGTCGACTGTCGATGTGGCAGTTATTGGAGCGGGACCCGCTGGTCTGACCGCGGCCTACCAGCTCACCAAGCTCGGCTATGACGTCACCGTGATCGAGCGGGACGAAAAGGACGTGGGCGGCATCAGCCGCACGGTCGAGTACGAAGGATTTCGCTTCGACATCGGCGGCCACCGTTTCTTCTCGAAGAGTCAGGAAGTGGTGGATCTGTGGAACGAGATCCTGCCCGACGACTTCATTCAGCGCCCGCGCATGAGCCGCATCTACTACGAGGGCAAGTTCTACAGCTATCCGCTGCGCGCGTTCGAGGCGCTGTGGAACCTGGGCATCTGGCGCTCGACCTTGTGCATGGCAAGCTACGCCAAGGCGCGGCTATTTCCCAACAAGACCATCCGCAGCTTCGAGGACTGGACCACCAGCCAGTTCGGATGGAAACTCTATTCGATCTTCTTCAAGACCTACACCGAGAAGGTTTGGGGAATGCCCTGCGATGAAATGTCCGCGGACTGGGCCGCGCAGCGTATCAAGGGGCTGAGCCTGGGCAAGGCGGTGCTCGATGGGCTGAAGCGTTCGCTGGGGCTCAACAAGCGGCCCAACGATGGCTCCAACGGGCAGGCCAAGACCTTGCTCGAGACCTTTCGCTATCCGCGCCTTGGCCCTGGCATGATGTGGGATGCCGCGCGCGATCATGTGGTCGCCGGCGGAAACACCGTCCTCATGGGCCATTCGCTCAAGCAGCTTTCGCAGGACGAGGAGAGGACCTGGCGCGTCACCGCAACCCGCGCGGATGGAAGCGAGACCACGATCCACGCCCGCCATGTCATCAGCTCGGCGCCAATGCGCGAGCTCGCCTCGCGCCTCCACCCGCTCCCGGAAACGAGCATGGAAGCCTCCGCGCTCAAGTACCGGGACTTCTTGACCGTGGCCCTGATGATCCGTTCGGACGACCTGTTCCCCGACAACTGGATCTACATCCACGATTCGCAGGTCCAGGTCGGGCGCATCCAGAATTTCCGCAGCTGGTCGCCCGAGATGGTGCCCGATCCCTCGCTCGCCTGCGTGGGTCTTGAGTACTTCTGCTTCGAGGGCGATGGCTTGTGGTCCTCGAGTGACGAGGAACTGGTCGAACTTGCCAAGAAGGAAATGCAGATTCTGGGCCTTGTCGATCCGGAGACGGTCGTGGGCGGCTGCGTGGTGCGCCAGGAAAAGGCCTACCCGGTCTACGACGACAGCTACGCCGACAACGTTGCGGCGATGCGCGGCGAGCTCGAAGCGCGTTATCCCACGCTCCATATGGTCGGGCGCAACGGCATGCACCGCTACAACAACCAGGACCACGCGATGATGACCGCGATCCTCTCGGTCGAGAACATCGTCGCGGGCGAGCGCATCCACGATGTGTGGAGCGTCAACGAGGACGCCGAATACCATGAGAGCGGCGAAGAGGGCGAACGCACGCCGATCGAGGATCTTCTTCGCGCAAAGGGCAAGGCCACGATTGGACCTGACCGCGCTGCAGCGCTGAATTCCGAACGGGCCGTTCCGCGCCCGATCAACCGCGCGGCCTGAGAGCGCGCCCCGGAGCATGACAGCGGGAAAGCCTGAGACAATGACGCGCCAGCTCAAGCGCCTGGGACGTAGCCGCTTCGTGCGCTACGCCTTGGTGAGTCTTGCCGCCCTGGCTCTGGACATGGGCGTATTCCTTGCTTTGCTGCCGCTGGATGTGTCTGCAACGCTGGCCGCCGTACTAGGCTATGTCGCGGGGATCCTTGCGCATTGGCTCGCCTCGAGCCGGATGATCTTTGCAGATAGACTGGCGGCCAAGGGGGCAGGGCGACTGCGTCAGCAATCGGGCTTTCTGGCCTCTGCTCTGGTCGGGCTTGGCGTCACCGCCGCAACCGTCTGGCTCTGCGGTCTGGCCGGTTGGGACCCACGGCTGTCCAAGCTTGTCGCAATCGTCCTGAGCTTCCAGTTGACATGGCTCTTGCGCAAGCATTTCGTGTTTCGCCCGATCCCGCGCGCGATCTGAACCAGAGGACTTGAAGTGTGACCGTGATGCCGCAAGCCGAAGGCACGCCCGCGCGCGCGCAGGAGCGGTCGGGCCTTTTTGCCCGCGTTGCCTTGCCCACGTGGCTCTTCAGTCTTCTCGTCCTGGGCGCGGTGTCCTGGCGACGGGTTCTGGAGATGCGCTTGCTGGACCCGGATGACCTTCTGCGCATGGTCGAGGTTCGCGACTGGCTCCATGGCCAGGGCTGGTTCGACGTCACGCAGTACCGCATGAACGTGCCCGAGGGGGCGCCCATGCACTGGTCGCGTCTGGTCGATCTGCCGATTGCCTTCGCCATCGAGGTACTGCGCCCATTCATGGGCATGGCAATGGCCGAGATGCTAGCGGCCGCGATAGTTCCGCTGCTGACACTGCTGGTCCTGCTCTCGGTGCTTGCCCGGCTCGTCGATGGTCTGCTCGGGCGCCGTGCGGCCTTCTTTGCGTGCCTGATGGTGCCGATCACCTTGTCCGTGATCCTTCAGTTCCAGGTCTACCGGGTCGATCACCATGCCTGGCAAATCGTCTGCGCGGCCGCGATGATGCTGGGCGTATTCCTGCCTGCCGCGCGGCGAGGGGGGGCACTCGCTGGCGTTTCGGGAGCGATCTGGCTCACGATCTCGCTTGAGGGCCTGCCGATGGTGGTCGGAACGCTTACCGCCCTGGGCCTGGGCTGGCTGTTTCAGCGCAAGGGCGACAGGGACGGTACGCGCCTCGAGAGCGCGGCGCTGGCGCTGGCTCTGACAACGACGATACTGTGGTTCGCAACGCGACTGCCACAGGGCCTGGAGGTCTGGTGCGATGCCGTTTCGGCCTATCATCTTGCCACCTTTGCCGCGGCCGCGCTGGGGATCTGGCTGACGCGCACGTTTGCCCGGGGGCCTCTTTCGCGGTTTGCGGGTCTTGCCATCAGCGGGCTCGTCTGCGCCCTTCTGCTGGCTGTCCCGGCCCCGCAATGCGTGACAGGTGCCTTCAACGACCTGCCACCGCTTGTGCATCGCTACTGGTATGAAAAGATCGCCGAAGGTCTGCCCATATGGCGCCAGGACTGGAGCCGGATCGTGACCATGGTGGCGTTGCTGCCGATCTCGGTCTGGGGACTGGTGCTGCTGTGGCGCACACGGCGCGAGGCGCGGGGCGATTGGGCGATGTATGGCGGGCTCCTGGGCCTTGCTGTCGCGATATCCTGGCTCGTCGCGCGGGCTGATGGCGTTGCCATGGTCCTCGCGATTGCGCCTGCAAGCTATGTGGTCGATCGGCTTCTGACCCGCGCGCGGCAGTTGAGCGTTGTCCCCTTGCGAATCCTGGCAACCGCGGCGGCGATCCTGCTCCCCTTCGTTCCCCTTTTGCTGCTGAACAGTCTCGTGCCATCCAACGAGACGCGTGAGGCCACGCGGGAGCGCACGGCAGAGCAAGAGGACGATTGTCTCGCGCCCACGCGTCTGCATGCGCTTGGGCAAGTCCTCGAAAGCCGCAAGGCAGGGCGTAACATCATGGCACCACTCGACCTGGGGCCGGCCCTGCTGTTCTCCACCGACGCGACAGTGCTGGCCAGCAGCCATCATCGCAACAAGGTCGCGATGAACGATGTGATCCGCTTCTGGATGGCACCGCCTGCAAAGGCCCATGCCATCGCCGAGGCGCGCGGCAGCGACTTCGTCCTCTTCTGCCCGGGCATCCCGGAGACGCGGACCTATGGGAAAGCTGCACCCGAGGGCATGATGGCCCGCCTTTCCAAGGGCGAGGTGCCCGATTGGCTGGAGCTCGTGAACGATCCGCGCCTCGGCACGATCAAGGTCTACCAGACGCACTGAAGGGGCGTCCAAAGCAGGACCTGTCAAGAACTGCGAGGCAATCGGGCAGTTATAGCTACCTGCAAAGCTCGCCTGTTGCCCAAGCCTGTCGCGTGACAGACAGGCTCCGCATCAAGCGGAACATAAGCCGAGAACGGGAAGGGGGGGCGCTTCTGTCGCGCCCCTCCTGTGGATCAGGCCAGGACCAGTTCGGGCTTGTCCTGCGCGGGGATCTCGGAACCGGGCTCACGGGTGTTCTGGACCGGGCCCGCCGGAATTCGGGTCCGCACGAGGTACTTCTGGTCTTCCCGGATCGAGGAGGAGAGCACCAGCTCGGCGATGAGTCCGGTACTCACGAGCTGAACTCCGAACAATTCCATCAGGACGCCAAGCATGAGCAATGGGCGATCACCGATGGGGCCCATATCCAGTAGCCAGAGTGCGGTGAGATAGCTGAGGACCAGCCCGCCTGCGATCATCAGAAACATTCCGGCGGCCCCGAAGATATGGAGGGGGCGAGCAGCATAGCGGGTCGTCAGCGACACCGTAAGCAGGTCGAGCGCGCCTTTCACGAAGCGCCGCCATCCGAATTTGGACTTGCCGAAGGTACGCGGATGGTGCTGCACGGCCAGTTCCTGCAGCCGGAAGCCACGCGCGTGGAGCAAGGCCGGGATGAAGCGGTGGAGCTCGCCATAGAGATTGAGGTCGGCGACCGCTTCGGCCCGAAACGCCTTGAAGCCGCAGTTGTGGTCCTGCAGCTTGAGACCGAACGTTGCATTGGCGATCGCATTGAAGAACTTGGAGGGCCAGGTCTTGCTGCGCGGATCGAGGCGCCGTTTCTTCCATCCGCACACGACGTCCGCGCCTTCCTGAATGGCCGCGATGAAGCGCGGGAGTTCGGCCGGATCGTCCTGAAGATCGGCATCCATCGTGATGATGATGTCCCCGCGCGCCTCGCGAAACCCGGCGGACAACGCCGCGGACTTGCCGAAGTTGCGGCGAAAGCTGATGAAGCTGACATTGCGGTGCGAACGCGCCAACTGCGCGCACAGTTCGGTACCTCCATCGCGGCTGCCGTCGTCCACGAAGATGATCTCGTGCGCGGTTCCCGAAAGCTCCTCGACGATGCGCTGGTGAAGGATGGGGAGTGTGTCGACTTCATCGAGGAAGGGGACGACCACGGAGACAACCGGATCGGATCCGACGAACGGTTCGGCAGGGGAGGAAAAGTTCATCGCGTCCTCGAATGGGAATGAAGTAGCTGTTTCCGAGGGTAGGTATCTATGGTTTAGAAAATATTGACGCGGCTCCTCCATGTGCAGAACGAGAGGCTGTCAGGCTTCGCTCCTAGGCCCGAAATCGGAACTTTTTCATGTTGTTGACCCTTGCGATCGCGCTCGTTGTATTTGGCCTGCTCAGCGCGCCGGGATGGATTGTGGCATCGCGTCATTCGGCCCCCTTGTGGATACATGCCGCCGCCGGGTGCGTGAGCGCCAGCGCGGCCCTGCTCCTGACGGCCCTGGTCGCGCGGCTCCTTCCGGGACAGCTGGATGTCCGCTGGCTCATGGGCAGCGCGCTGCTCCTGGCCGGACTGGCGGCTTACTGGCGATGGGGAAGGGGAGACAGGGAGAGCAGTGTGCCGGGTTCTGCCTGCGCGCCGGAGCGCGCGCGCGAGCCTCAGGCCTTCGTGGTCGGCATTCTCGCCACCGGCGTGGCTGCGGCAATCACCGCGGGCGCGGTGCGCCTGATGGACGGAGAGCTGGTCGTCAGGGCCTGGTTCAATGCGGATGGCTTCAAGCACCTGGGGCACGTCAACGCGCTTGCCCTGATGGGCCTGCCCGCGCGTGATATCTTCGCAGCCGGCGATCCGCTGGCCTACTATTGGCTCTTCTACACCATACCGGCTTGCGCCGCCGCACTGGGCGCGGACCCGTTCGGAGCACTCGTGGCTCAGGGGCTGATCCAGACCCTTGTGTTCTGGGTGATCCTCCATGGCTTGCTACGTCAGGCCGGGGCCAGCCCCAACTGGGCGATGGGGATCGCGCTCATCGGATGGCTTTCGCCCTCGCCCGATGGCCTGTTCGCGCTTCTGCGCACGGGCGGCGATCTGAGCGCGGCAGCGACACAGATCAACATCGAGGGGGTCAACGGCGGTTTTCTCAATGGCTATCCGCTGTTTCGCGCCTCGCTTTACGTGCCCCAGCATCAGTTCATGCTGCTGGGACTGTTGTCCTGGGGTGTGATCTTTGCCGCAACGCGCGAACAGATCAGCCCGCTTCTAAAGCGCGTGTCGGTGCTCCCTTTGATCTGCGCGGGGGCGGTTTCGACCTTGCTGGGCGTGGCGTGCCTGGGTGTCTACGGACTGGCACGGCTCTGTGACACGCGCACCGGTCTGACCCGGCGGGTGTTCGAAATCGGCGCTGTCGGGCTCTGTGCTCTGGCCGTGCCACTCCTGTTCGGGATCGTCGGCCCGGGGGCGGGAGACAGCGGTCTCGACAGTCCGATATTCGCTGCGGCCAGGATGCGCCCAGAACCTTGGGTACGCCTGCTTCTTGCCCTGCCCGGTCTGGTCCTGCTGTTCGGAGTGAGCCTTTTCGGCCTGGTCGGGCTGCGCGAGGTACTGGTCCGTCAGATGCGGAGGCGTTCGCTCGAGCCCATCGTTGTGCTTACGAGTGCCATCTGCGGCGTAGGCATGGCGGTTCTGCTGGGCAGTACGCTCATCGGCAGTGCGCGGATCGCGCAGGAAATGCAGCTTCGGGTTGCCATCCTCACATCGTGCGGATTGACGATCGCCTGCGTATGGCTGGTTTGCAACGGTCCTAGAGCCGATCGACGCGCGCTCCTGAGTGTGGGGCTGCCACTGTTGATCCTGGGCATGGCGAGCCCGGTACTCGATACGCTCTGGCATGTGGCTTCGGTGCGCAAGTGGCAGCTGCGCGTGCCCGCTGACGACTTGGCCGTGCTGGCCGCCGTGCGCAAGGACACTGCGCGCGATGCGGTCTTCCTGCAGTATCCCGCCTTGCCGTTCGTCTCGCTCGGCCCGGATGTCTGGATTCCGATCCTGGCCGGACGCCAGGTGCTTGTTTCCCCCCGGGCGACGCATTGGGCCAGACGGGCGCCGCAATACGATGCGGCGCTGCGCTTCTTCGATGAGCGCGGTGCGCTGCCGGAAGGGGACTATGACTACGTTTACCTCTCGCGCAGCCTGCATCCGGACAGTTATGAGGAGGTGATGGCCCGGATGGAGCGCGAGAAGGGGTGGCAAAAGGGCGCGTGCAGAGCCAATGCCTGCCTCTGGCAGCGTGTCATTCGGGAGGACGAAGCGCCCGGCGACACGCAAGTGCGATCAGGAAAAGCAGGGCATCTCCGGCCAGCATGACAAGCCGCATCGAGAACTGGATCATGAGAGCCGTTTCGAGACCGACCACGCCGGACAGCAGCGAAATCCCCGCGGCCTCACGCACCCCCAGCCCTCCGGGCATGACCGGAACGGCGAAGCCGGCGAGCCAGGACAGGAGAAACAGTCCTCCCACGCTCGCAAGCCGCGCGGTGCCCACGCCATAGGCCCATGCGCAGACCATGGCGAGGGCAGCCATGCCTGCGAAGAACAGGGCCTGCAGCAGCGCGCTCCTGATCGCGGGAGCCGCCAGATCGGTCAGCGCGGGAGGGAGCCGGCGGCCAAGGAGCGCAAGACCGGCAAGCGTGCACAGTGTGGGAAGGCCTGCGAGGAACGCCAGCCAGGCGGCGCGCTCGTGCGCTTGCCCAAGGGTGGCAAGTGCCAGCAGCAGCGCCGCGATGACCGAGGCGCACAGGACGTGGAGGAGAACCTCGAGACCGGAGGCCAGGGTCAGCGCGCGCGTACTCCATCCTCGCTCCCGGCCCAGTAACTGGCGTGAACCATACTGGAAGACCGAGCCCGGGATGTATTTGGGCAGGATCGAGATCCCGTAGACCGCCACCGTCTCGCGCAGTCTGATCCGCTTGGCCGTGCCGTTGGCGTGGGCCAGAACCTGTGACCAGGCCAGTGCGAGCACCACCAGCAGGCCCGCGTAGGCAGGGGCGCTGAGAAGGAGCGCGAACAGGGCCCCGCGGCCCGGTAAGGGGGCGGCGTTGGCAAGGCTCGCCTCCTGTACGCTCCGTCCCAGGAAGATCAGCGAGAGCAGCAGGATCCCACGCGCCGCCCAGCGTAGCGTAGCGGGGTGACGCGCGGCCAGGTTTCGGCCGCGCTGTGCCAGGCCCTCGAGCGTCGCGCGTTTCATGCGCTAAGCGGGGCGCGGCTCAGCAGGCTGGTGTTGTCCGGGTAGGGGACGCAATAGGAAAGCCCGCGCAGGCGCGTCTCCTGAAGGCCGCAGGCCTCGATCGCGGCGCGGTAGCGGCGTCGGCCACTGTCGTCGAACACGATTATGCCATCCTCGGCAAGGTGCGGCAGCGCGGCCCTCAGACATGCGCTGCGCTGACGCCCGTCAACGACGATGAGATCGAACTGGCCCTGCTCCTCGATGGCCCGCACATAGGGCTGATCGGCCGGGGTGGTTTCCGCCACGAGTGGGCGGTGCAGCATCGTGACGTTGGTTTGCGCGGCGAGGCTGGTCCCGACGCGTTGCGCCCAGGCGCCATCGTGTTCGACGCTGAGCACCGAGGCGGCTCGGCGGGCGAGCCACAGCGTGCTTGCACCGCTGCCATATTCGAACACGCGGGCGGCGGGGCGCTGGGAGAGGAAGCGCTCGATCCTGCGCGTGGCGGCCACGTTCCACCAGGGGATATCGAGAGGCAGCATGGCATCCAGGTCATAGATCGCGCCCAGGCTGGCGAACCATTTGCGCCAGCCATGCCTGTGCGGGACGCGGGCCGCGATGGCGCCCGCCTTGTCCCAGACAAACGGCACCGACCTCACCCCGGCCAGATAGGTCTTCTTGATCATTGCCCTGCCTTTTTCCTCATTGGTGGCCCCGTTCATAGGCAGACAGGGTTAACGTAGACTAAGTGCGCGTGCGAGCCCGTCCTTTTGTGCAGACCCTGCCGTGGTCGAGACGGATCAGCCCTCCACGACCGAGACCGTGCTGGTGCCGCGCCCGGATGGCGCGACTTCGATCTTCACCGGGATGCGCTCCTTCAGTTCCTCGACATGGCTGATGATGCCGACGCGTCGCCCGCCCTGTTCGAGCTGTTCGAGGAGCGCCAGCGCCTGGCCCAGACTGACCGGATCGAGCGCGCCGAAGCCCTCGTCGATGAACAGGCTCTCGATCTTCACCCCGCGCGTGGTCGACATCTCGGCGAGGCCCAGCGCCAGCGCCAGGCTGACCAGGAAACGCTCGCCGCCCGAGAGGTTGTGCAGGCCACGCACCTGTCCGCCCATGTCGTTGTCGATCACCTGGATCAGCATGTCGCCGCCCTGGCCGCGCTCCAGTTCGTAACGGGGCTTCAGTTCGGCGAGGCGAGTGTTGGCGTGTTCGAGCAGGCGATCAAGCGTGAGGCCTTGCGCAAAGGTGCGCATGACCTTGCCGTCGGCGCTGCCCATCACGTCGCGCAGGCGTAACCAGACGTCGGCCTTGGCGCTCGCTTCGGACAGTTCACGGCGCAGGTCTTCGGTCTGCTTGCGGACCTTGTCGTCCTGGATAAGGACCAGGCGCGCCTCGTCGCGGCGGGCGTTGGCGGTCTCTACCCGTGCCTTGGCGGCCGCGACCTGGTCTTCCAGTTCTTCGGGCGCGGGCGTATCGGTGCCTGCGTGCTCGGCTTCGTGGCTGTCGAGATCGGCGCGGCGCTGGGCGAGTACGGCCTGTGCCTGTTCCAGCGCGCTTGCGATGGAACGCAGGGCCTCGGCCTCGGCGTCGAGGGCCGCCGCTCCACGTTGCGCCGCGCGCAGGACATCGTCTTCGGCAAGGTGCGCAGCGGCAAGTGCGGCGGCGAAGTCCGCGTCGGTCCGGGTGGCGTGCGCCTCGGCCTTTTGCACATCGCTGGCCGCGTTTGCCTGCGCCGTGCGGGCCGAGGCGGCGGCTTCCAACGCTTTCTCGCGGCACCTGCGCGCGGCTTCGTGGGCCTGCTGGGCCTCCTTGCGCGCGCGGGCAAGATTGGCCTCGAATGTGGCGACGGGTTCGCCCTCGAGGCACTTCGCGCGCGCGGCCTGCAAGGCGCTCTGACGTGAAAGGGCCTGGTCCAGGGTCTCGCGGGCGGCCGTGTGCGCGTTCTGCGCCAGGGCGAGCGCCTGGCGGGCCGTTGCATGGGTTTCTTCGCGTTCAGGCAGGGCCTGGGCGGCCGTGTCGCGTGCGGCGGCGTTGTCGCGCCATTGTGCGGCGCTTCGACGCAGCCAGTGTTCCGGATCGGGAAGGCTCTGCCAGTCGCTTTCGGGGCCCAGAAGCCGGTCGAGCGCGGCGGTGGCGGTCGCTTCATTGTCGGCAAGGTGACGGGCCTGTTCCTGTCCCTCGCGCAAGGCCTGTGCGTGGCTGCGCAAGGCGTCGCTGGCCTGCGAGAGGTCGGTGCGGGCCTCTTCGTGTGTGGCCTGCGCAGCATCGGCCTTCGCCTGCGCCTCGGTGCGCGCCGCGTCGGCGGCAAGCGCCGTGCGCTGCGCAGCGCGGACCTCGCCACTCGCCTCGTCCAGACGTGCCTCCAGCGCCTCCGCGTCCATCCTGTCCGCTTCGGCAATCGTCAGCCGCGTGGCCGCTGCGCGCGTCTGTGCAAGCTCCTCGCGGGCCGCTTCCTCTTGCGAGGCGGCGGTCTGGGACAGCTGCGCGATCCGCTGCGTAACCTGTGCGTGTTCGCGTTCGCCCCGGCCGAGCGCGTCGCGCGTCACGGCAAGCTCCGTGCGGCGCTCCTCCAGCTCGCGGACCAGTTCGTCGGCTTCGCGCTCGGCAATCGTGAGGTTCTCGTCCAGCAAGGCATCGAGCGCGCTCAGCGCGTGTTCGCGTGCGCCGCAGACAGGGCAGGGGTCTCCCTCGACGAGCCCGGCGCGCAGGGTCTGGGTCGCAGCGTCCTGTGCCATGCGCGCGCGTTCGTAGGCTGCCTTTGCATTTTCCGCGCGGGTCGCAAGGAGAGGGAGTTCCACGTCCTCGCGTGCTATCCGCGCGGCGTGGTCCTGACTCTGGCGTTCAAGATCGGCGAACTGGCCTTGTGCCTCGTCCTGTTCGGCCTGGGTCTTGGCCAGGGCCTCTTGCGCTGTCCGCGCGCGGCGGGCCGCGTCCAGAGCCTCGCCCAGCGCTTCGAGCCGGGTGCTGAGTTCCCCCAGCGCGCCTGGGGCAGGGGCCGCGGCCCGCGCGGCGTCGCGGGCGTTCTGCGCGGCCTCATGGGCTGTGCGGGCCTTTTCTTCCGCATCCTGGGCGCGGGCATGGCGGGCAAGTGCATCCTGCTCGGCCTGCGCCAGTTCGTCCAGACGGCCATTGGCTTCGCGCTGGCGCGCCCTGGTGGCTGCGCGTGCGGTGAGGGCATCTGCGATCTCGCTCTCGCGTTCGGCGAGATGCCGCGCGGCCTCGTTGTCCGCGCACCACTGCGCGAGGCGGGCATGTTCGCGGCGGGCCTGCTCCAGCTGTTCGGAGGCGTCGCGCTCTGTGCGAGCCTGCTGGCTCTCTTCATTCTCGGCGGCGCGCTGGCGGGCGCGAGCCTTGGCAAGGTCTGCGGCAAGTTCCTCGATCTGGCGGTCGAGCAGGCGGGCTTCGGAGAGCTGCGGGCCATACGCCTCGGCCCGGTCGTCTTCGGCGCGCACGGCCTTGAGGGCCGCGCCGAGCTCCTCCTCGCGCTGCGCGGCATCGGTTCTGGCGTTGGCAAGGTCCGTGTCGGCCTTCGTCAGGGTTGCACGGGCCGCCTCCAGTGCCTTGCGCGCGTCCTCGCGTCTGGTGAGCAGGGGCGCGTGTTCGAACGCCTTTCTGTCCTGGGCAAGGGCCTCGTGCCGGGGCCGGGCGGCGTCCTGTGCCTGTGCCGCTTCATCGCAGACCGCCTGTGCCTGTGCGTGCGCGGCATTCAGGCGGGCGTGCTGGGCAAGACGCTGTTCGATGGCGGAGAGTTGCGCACGCGCCGTCTCGGCTCCGGCAAGTTCGGCTTCGGCCTGCTTCAGGACATCCTCGGCCTCGGCGCGCGCATCGTCGTCGAGACCGTCAAGCGCCTCGATCCGCCTGGCAATGGCGTCGAGCCCGTCTTGCATCTCCCTCGCCTTGGCGTAGGCGCGCTGGCCGAGCCGGGAGTAGATCTGCGATCCGGTCAGCTTTTCCAGCAGTTCGGAGCGTTCGTTGGCATTGGCCCGGATCAGCGCCTCGAAATCGCCCTGGGCCAGCAACACCGCGCGGGTGAACTGTTCGGCGGAAAGGCCGATGAGCGTGCGGATCGCGCCTTGTGTCTCACGGTTTTTGCCGCCCATCCCCTCGCCGCTGGTGAGGTTCTCCAGCGAATGCTGGTAGTTCTGCAGGTTGCCATCGGCCTTGCCGCGCGCGCGCCGCACGCTCCAGCGCGCGCGGTAATGCGCGCCGCCGGGAAGGGCGAAGTCGATCTCGGCAAAGCCTTCGGCCGCACCATGGCGCAGGATCGAGCGGGTGTCCTTGGCGCTCAGCGTCTGTTCGCCGTCCTCACCCACCTGCGCGCGGTCGGGGGCGGCGCGAAGGCGCGGGACTTCGGCAAAGAGCGCGAGGCACATGGCATCGAGCAGCGTCGACTTGCCCGCCCCGGTCGGGCCCGTGATGGCGAAGATGCCCGCTTCGGCCAGTGGTGCCTGGGTGAAATCGATGGCGAATTCCCCGGCGAGGCTGGCGAGGTTGCTGCCGCGGATGGCCAGAATACGCATCAGGCGTCCTCCCCGTCGGCCTGTGTTTCGACCAGGAGCTGGGCAAAGGCGCGGGCAAGGTCCTCAGGGGGGCCATCCCCCGGATACTGGCGGGTGTAGAGCTGGGCGAAGACCTCTTCAGGGCGCAGTTCGTCGAGATCGGCGGCGGGGCTGCGCGCCGTGGCGGCGTCCTGTGCGCGGGCATGGACGCGCTTCAGGCTGACGAGCCGCAGCGCCTTGCCATCCAGCGCGTCGAGAATGCGGGGGGCAAGACCGGGTTCCGGTCCGGTCACCGAGACCTTGATGTCGATGAAGGGCCAGAGCGTGCGGGGCAGGTCGGTATCGGTGTCGAGGGCCTCGATCTGGGCCACGGCGTCCTCGAGAGGGGAGGGGCCGATGGCGAGGAAGGCGGCGGGGCGCGGGATGGGTAGGGTGTCCACCTCGCAGGGCGCGCCCGTCTCGGCACCGAGGCGAACGAGGCTCACCGAATGGCGATAGTTGCGCTCGGTGGCGGACAGCGGGAAGGGCGATCCGGCGTAGCGGATGCGGGTTGCCCCGGAAATATCCTGCGGCCGGTGGAGGTGGCCGAGCGCGACATAGGCAGTGCGCGCATCGAACAGGCTGGCCGCCTCGGCTTCCTCGCCGCCGATGACGATGCGCCGCTCCGACATCTCCGAGACGCTCCCACCCGCGACATGCAGGTGCCCGGTGACGACGAGCGGCAGGCCCTGCGCCTTCGCCAGCCCAGCCTCCTGTACCCCCGCGTAGAGCGAGGCGAGGCTCTCGCGGCCAAGGTCGGCAGGACGGCAGAAGGGCACGGCGGCCAGCCAGGCGCGCACGTCACCGGCACGGTCGTGCATGGGGATCAGCATGCGCGCATGGTCGGGCGCGCCGTCCAGGCGGGGGAGGGCGCCCACGAAATGGACCTGCCCCGCCCCCAGCAGCGCGGCGGGCAGGTCGATGCGCATGGCGCTGTCGTGGTTGCCGCCCAGGATCACGACCTGCAGCGCGGGATAGCTGGCACAGGCGCGCTGGAGAAAGCCGAACAGGCGGCGCATGGCCGAAACCGGCGGATTGGCGACGTCGTAGATGTCGCCTGTCACCACCAGCACATCCACATCCTGCGCGCCGAGCATCGCGTGGAGCCAGTCGAGGAAGAGGTCGTGCTCGGCCTCGCGCGGCTCGCCGTTCAGTTCGTGGCCCAGGTGCCAGTCGGAAGTGTGGAGGAGAGTGAGGGACATGCCCCGCTCTTAGGGCAGAACGGGGCAAAGCCGAAGGGGGCAGACGGGAAGAAAAACAAGATATCCGAGGGCCATCGCCCTCGGGCTCCCCATACCATCCAGCTCACCTCCTGCGTGCAGCCGTGGCCGGGAAAGGTGAGGTAGACCGTTTTGGGGGCAAGGGGCGATGGCCCCTTGAATCATTGTCTTGTCTTCTCGCTTCCCTGCCTTCTCGATACGCAAAAGGCGCGCCCGGGGGATGTCCCGGGCGCGCCCTTGCTGTGCGTTCGCGTGGGATCAGAACTCGTAGCCGACCGTCACGCCGTAGGTGCGCGGCGGCATGAGCGTACCGCCGATGGTGCGGCTTGTCGCAACCGCGTAGCTGCCACCCCAGACCAGCTTGTCGAAGACGTTCTTGACCCAGGCGTTGACCGAGAGCTTCCCGTCCGAGTGGCGGTAGCGCACGTTGGCATCGACCATGGTGTAGCCATCCTGCGCCAGGCGATCGTCGTTGAACTCGGTGTGGTACTGCTTGGCGCGGTAGGCGATGTTGGTGCCCAGCTGCACGTTTGCGCCGCTGTCGAGCGGTATGCGGTAGGTCGGGTTGAAGTTGAACACCCACTTCGGGCTCATGCGGGTGTAGTTGCCCGAGAGGTCCGACGGCGCGACCTGGCTGCCGCCAGGGCCGAACAGGTTGGGGTCGAGCGGATCGGTCGAGAAGAAGTCGGTGAACTTGGAGTTGAGGTAGGCGCCCGAGAGATCGAGCATGAGCTCGGGCGTCGCCTGCCAGCGGAACTCGACTTCCGCGCCATAGGCGCGCGAGGCGGCTGCGTTGTCGAGGGTGCTGGCGAAGAAGGGCGGGTTGGGGATCGGGAAGGAGCGCTGGAACTGCCCGTTCTTGAGCTTCTGGTAGAAGACCGCCAGGTTGCTCTGCAGCGTTCCGGCCGAATACTTGATGCCGCCTTCGAAGGCCTCGACCTTTTCCGGGTTCACGAAGGGTGTTTCGGCTCCCGGCACGCGGCGCGAGCCGATTTCGGCGGTGCCCGACTTGAAGCCGCGCGACCAGTTGAAATAGACCATCACGTCGTCACCGGGGCGGTATTCAAAGCCGGCGGACGGCGAGAAGTCGGTCCACGACTTGCTGGTGTCCCACTGCAGCGCATCAAGGTTGAAGCCGGTCGCCGCGGTGCCGATGCCGGTGTTGTTGGCAAGGTGGCGCTTCTCCCACGAGTAACGGCCACCGACCTTGACCGAGAATTCGTCGGTGAGGTCGTAGGTCGCGTTGGCGAAGACCGCCCAGGTCTCGACCCCGAGCTTGCCGTCGAACTGGACGCGGAAGGGGTCGGTGTTGGTGAGCACGTCGAAGCCGATGTGGTTCTCGACCCGGATGTTCTCCTTCAGGTAGAAGGCCGCGACGATGGCGTGCAGGCGGCCGGTCTCGATGCTGGCCTGGATTTCCTCGCTGAACTGGTTCTGCCAGACCGGCTGCCAGTGGTTGGCGCTGGTCTGGACCGCGCCGGTTTCGGCGAGCGGGAAGCCCAGATAGCTCGACATGTCGAAGTCATGGAAGAAGTACGCGCGGAAATTGCGGTACGAGGTCAGCGACTTGACCGAGATCGCGTCGCTCGCATCGTAGTTCAGGATGCCGGTGAAGGCGTACTGCTTGCGATCGTTGATGGGATCGAAGTTGGTGTTGAGGTTGCGCACCTTGCTGGCAAAGCTCGCCTGGCTGCCATCGGCGTTGGTGCGCTGGCCGAGCGCGGTGAGGCTGGGCACGGTGGTGCCGGGGAACGAGAGCTCCCGGAACTTGATGGCGAGCGCGTGGTCGTCCTCGGTGTGCAGTTCGCCGGTCAGGAGCAACGAGAGCTTCTCGGTGGGCTGCAGCATGAGGTGGCCGCGCACCGACCACTGATTGGCGTTGTCGATGTCGTTGCCGGTGTACTCGTTGTAACCGTAGCCTTCGCGGTCGATGCGCTGGACGGCGAGGCGAGCGAGGATGCCATCGGTGATCGGGCCGCTGATCGCCGCGTCGGTCTGGAGCAGGAAGGCATCGCCGCCGATGGTCTGGCGCACGTAGCCCGAGAGGTAATCGGTGGGCTTGGCGGTGATCAGGTTGACCGCGCCGCCGGTCGCGTTGCGGCCGTAGAGCGTGCCCTGGGGACCGCGCAGGACCTCGACCCGCTCCAGGTCGAACATCGAGCCGAGCTGGGCCTGGGGCAGCGAGACGACGACGCTGTCGACGTGCAGCGCGACGGACGGATCGACGCCCGGCAGCGAGCTCGACAGGCCGATGCCGCGAATGAACAGCTTGGCGAAGTTGAAGTCGTTGCCGAAGCTGATCGAGGGGACCAGCGTCTGCAGGCCTTCAAGCGAGACGGTGTTGTTGGCCGCAAGCTGTTCGGTGTTGACCGCCGCGACCGAGAGCGAGACGTCGGAGAGCGCCTGCGCGCGCTTCTGCGCGGTGACGATGATCTCGGTCGAGCTGACGGTTTCCGGCACCTGGGCGGTCTGCGCCTCGTCCTGCGCGAGGACTGGCTGCGCCGCGAAGGCCAGGACCGTGGAACAGGAAATCACGCTAGCGCGCGCCATCAGGCGTGCGGATGCACGAGCAATAGTCATCAGGAACCCCTCCTTGAACCGAACACTTTGCGTGCTCTTTGCGCTCTACTTGGCGCTGCCCATCATTTAGGCGATTCGAGGGGGGTAATCAACAAGATTATAATGAGTAATAGCAAAGATCGAGAAGGTTAGCCTGCTAATTAATCGTTCCAAGACAAGTATCTAAGTAGAACAATGTGTTGGTGCCGTGCGCGGAGGGGGCTCTCGATCCGGTCCCGGAGAAAGAGCGCGAAGGTTTCGGGATGGACCCACCGGGGATCAGAATTCCCAGTCGGTCTCGAAGCGCAGCTGGAAACCCGGAGCCCGGTCTGTCAGGGGCGCGAAGAGACCCAGTTCGAGGGCGGGGCCATCCTCGCCCAGGCCCACGACCAGGACGGGGCCGGCAAAATGGCTGCCCGCGCCTTCGCCGATGAGGCTGCCGCCCGCTTCCAGGCCGAGCAGGACGCGCCCGCCCAGGTCGCGGTCGGCGCGCAGGGCCCAGAACAGACCGACATCGTCCCACGCGCCCGGCTCGGTCGAGAGGATGGCGTTGGCGGCGATATCGAAGGGGCCTTCACGCACCTCGGCGATGAAGAAGGTTTCGGAGCCCAGGGCCCCGCTCGTACTGTCGATCTCGAGCGAGGGCTGGATGCCGAGGCCCACGGGTGCCTCCTCGGGATCGAGCAGGGTCCAGGTGGCCTGCAGGCCGATCGTGGTGAGTTCCAGCCCAGTGCCCTGAACCCGCTGCGAGCTGAACTCGATGCCCAGTTGCATGCGCTCGGAAACGGCGTGTTCGAAAGTGGTCTTGAGCAGTTCGCCGTGCGGGTCGGCGCGGCGCACGAGGATGAGCTGGTTCTCAATCTCGGTTTCGCCCGGTTCGGCGTCGAGCCGCTCGACCTGATCGACCTGCCCGTTCTCGGCGTATGCGGGCATGCACGTGCAGATGGCCGCGCCGAGGGCCAGCGCGGCCCCCGCGCACCGGGAGGCCATCTCAGGCGGCCTGGCCAGTGGAGCGCGGGAGAAGCCGGGTCTCGGGCTGGGGGGCCGGATGGCCATAGAGATAGCCTTGCCCGACATCGCAGCCAAAGCCGAGAAGGTCGGCCTCGTTCTCGATCGATTCCACCCCTTCCACCGTGACGCGCAGACCCAGGTTGTGGGCCATCGCGGTGATCGTGCGCACGATCGTCTGCGAGGCCGGGTTGTCGGCAAGATCGGTGATGAACGAGCGGTCGATCTTGAGCTTGTCGAAATGGAATTCGCTGAGATGGCGCAGCGAGGAATAGCCGGTGCCGAAATCGTCGAGCGCCATCTGGATACCCAGCTCCTTGAACTGCGCGATGACGATGCGCGCGCGTTCGAGATTGGAGACAAAGGCGCTCTCGGTGATCTCGATGTCGAGCTGGCCGGGCGGAAAGCCCGTCTCTTCCAGCACCTGGCGGGTGCGTTCGACCAGCGTGTCGTCCTCGAACTGGATGGGTGAGAGATTGATGGCAAGGCGGGTGGCGGGCGGCCAGGGCCGGGCCGCAGCGCGGCGCAGCATGGCAAAGTAGATCTCGCCGATCAGGCCGCAGTCCTCGGCAATCGGGATGAACTCGTCGGGCAGGCGCAGGGTGCCGTCCTGGAGGCGCCAGCGGGCGAGGACCTCGTAGCCGTTGATGCAGCCCTCGGTCAGCGAGACGAGGGGCTGGAAGAAGGGTTCGATGCGCTCCTCGGCCAGGGCCTGACGCAAGTCGCGCTCGATCTGGGCACGGCGGAAGGCAGCAAATTCCATGCCTTCCTCGAAGAAGGCAAAACCGTTGAGCCCCTTGCCCTTGCAGCGGTACATCGCCGCATCGGCGCGGGCGAGGACCTGCTCGGGCGTGAGCCCGGGCCGGTCGACCAGCGTGACCCCGATCGAGGCGCCGACAAGCGAGGAGCCGTGGTCGAAGACGAAGGGGCGGGCAAAGCTCTCCGAGATCGTCTCGACGCGGTGGATCAGCTCGTCCTGGCGTGTCGGGCCCTGGAGCAGGACCACGAATTCATCGCCGCCCAGGCGCGCGACGAGAGCGTCGGGGCCGCCCGTCTCGCGCAGCCGTTCGCCGGTGTCGAGCAGCAGCCGGTCGCCCGCCGCGTGGCCGTAGAGATCGTTGATCGACTTGAAGCGGTTGACGTCGACCAGCAGCACCGCGACCGGCGCGTCCGGGGTTGCCTTTTCGAGCGCGCGGCCGATCTCATGCTCGGCGTGGCGGCGGTTGGGCAGTCCCGTCAGCGGATCGTGGCGGGCAAGGGCATGGGCCTTCTCCTCCGCCTCGATGCGCCGGGCCAGTTCGGTGCGCGCTTCGGCAAGCCGACGCCAGGCGAAGATGCCCATGGCGATCGGCATGACCATGAGCACGGTCAGGCCTTCGTCGATTTCCAGGTGCTCATGGCGGTGGGAGAAATCGACGACATATTCGAAGGCCTCCGCGCCGATGAACACCGCCAGCAGAACGAGCGCCAGTCCGAAGATGATGGCGGCGTCGCGCGTGGTGGGGCTGGACGTGAAGGGCAGGTGCATCGCGGCCTCGTGGTGAGACCGCTGCGGATAGCCCTTGCGTGTTTAAGGTCTGGTGGGAGGGGCCCCGCGCAGGACTACCTAGGCGGGGCGAGGCCGAGCATGTCGCGCGCCTCGCCGGGGGTGGCGATCTCCAGCCCCAGCTCGGTGGCGATGCGGCGGGTGCGGGCCACCAGCTGTTCGTTGGTGGCGAGCTCGCCGCGCCGGTAATAGAGGTTGTCCTCCAGCCCCACGCGGACATGGCCGCCCAGCAGCATGGCCTGGGTGGTGGCGGGAAGCTGCGCGGGGCCGATCGCCGAAACGCAGAAGATCGATTGGGGCGGCAGCGCGGCGATCATCGCGGCGAGGACATCGTGGCTGTAGGGCATGGCGCCCTGAAAGCCCTTGTCCGCGCCCAGCACCATGTTGATGTAATAGGGCGGCGTGTCGTAGCCCATCTCGATGAGGCGGGTCACGTCCTGCAGGATATGGGTGGGGCTGAACACCTCCCACTCGGGCTTGATACCCTTTTCGACCATGCGCTTGACCAGCGTTTCGCAGCGGCTTGGCGGGGTGACGACGACGATCTCCTTGCCCCCGTGGACGTCGCAGAAGGTCATGCCGTCGAAGGTCGCCATCTCGGCGCCCGCCTCGCAGCCCTTCAGGCGCTCTGCAAAGTCGCTTTCGTAGAGGCCATCGCCCCGATCGATCAGCATGTCGCCGCTCGATCCGCCGCCGGTCGAGTTGTTGATGATGATGTCGCACTCGGCGCGGATACGCTGGTTGATGTCGCGGTAGATGGCATCGTTGCAGGTCGCGCCGTCGTCGGGGCGTCGGGCATGGAGCGCGGCGATGGCCGCGCCTTCACGGTGGCTGGCTGCGACCGAGGCGGCGATCTCGTCGGGCTGGGTGGGCAGGTGCGGGCTCTGGCTCTTCGCGGCCATGCCGCCGGTCGGCGCGACGGTGATGATGAGCTTGCGATTGAGCGATGTATCTCGGCTGCCGTGGGGCATCGGGCCTCTCCTCTAGCGTCCTGTTTTCAGGTCTTCGCACAGGTCCTTACACGATCGTGGAGGAGAAGGCCCGGACCAATCGGCCGGCCGAGGCGGGTTTTTTGCGGGCTAGTTGACGATGGTCTCGAGGCGGTAGCTGGCCGTTTCCTCGCGCCGGGCGGCGCTGCGCATCATGAAGACCCGGATGCGGTAGTCGCCCGATTTCTGCGCGACGCCCTCGTACTGGTCCCCGGCCGAGGCGCCCGCGAAGATCGCGACGACGCTCTCGCCCGGTTCGAGCAGGTTGAAGTAGGTCGCGGTGTGCTTCGTGGCGAGCGAGATATTGAGGCTTTGCCCGGCCTTGACGCCAAGGAGGTAGTCGACGCTGTCGTAGCCGGTGATCGATCCTTCCTCGATGGCGCTGGAGGTGCCCGGCGCAAAGCGGATGCGCCTGGTCGTCATGCCCTCCTCGCGCGCGGAGGTGCCACTTGGCGGCGCGGCGGCGGGAGGCGGTGTGGGCGGGGCGCTGGCTGGCGTCGCGTTGAGCGGGGGCGGCGTCGCGATCCCGGCGGCTGTGCCGTCTGCGCTGGAGGCGGGGGAGGGGGCCGGGATCGGGTCGAGCGCGCTGTCGGTTGCCGTGGCCTCTTCCGGCATCTCGCCCGAGGGGGAGCACGCGGCAAGGCCGGTCGCGGCAAGAGCGGTCAATGCGACCAGCGTGGATAGGCTTCGAAATGCCATTGGGGTTCCTCTCCTTTGCACCTTGCGGGCGGCACGCCCTGGGCGCTTCCCTTTGTCCAGACTTCGCGCATGGGCCCCCCGATGCAATCGGCAAAACCCGCCAGATCTGGCAGGATTTGTCCGTGCCTGTGGGATGGGGCCTCAGCTGGCGATGGCGTGCAGCGGGAGCATGGCCGCGCCCAGCGTGACGGGCGATCCCTCGACACGTGAAACTTCCAGCGGCGCGCGGCGCGCGTCGATCATGGTGGCAAGCTGGGTATTGCAGAGGCGCGCGTGGAGCCCTTCGAGCAGCGCACGCGGCAGGGTTCCCGCAATCACGATGGCCCCCGGATCGAACCAGGCAAAGGCGGTGCTGACGAGGATTTCGAGCTGGGCAGCCGCGCGGTCCATCCAGCGCGCGATGACCGGCGCCTGGCGGGACGAGGCCGGGTCGATGTCGTCCAGCGAGGCCAGCGCGAGGCCCTCGGCGCGCAGGAGGCCCAGGAGGTCGAGCGGGCTCGGGCGCGGCGCGTCGAGGGGATAGAGGCAGCCGATCTCACCCGCAGCGCCATGCTGGCCGCGCAAGGGGACGCCGTCCACGATCAGCCCCGCACCGATCCCGAACCCCAGCAGCAGCACGGCCAGATGCGACATGTCGCGCACGCGCCCGGCCGCATAGAACTCGGCAAGAGCGGCACAGTTGGCGTCGTTCTCCAGCCAGATCGGCCAGTTGAACTCGGCCGCCAGCAGGTCCCTGAGTGGCACGTCGCGCCAGCCTGGCAGCGCATCGACCGCGTGCCAGTGCGTCCCCTCGCGGGTCATCGGCGGGCCGGGAACGGCCACGCCAATGCCCAGCATCCGCCGCCCCAAGAGGCCATGCGCCTCGACCAGTTCGTGCACCAGCTTGCGCACCCTCTGGGCAAAGTCGCGGGGCGTCATCGGCGCGACCGTCTCGTGGTGGCGGGCAATGGGGTTTCCGGTAAAGTCGACCAGCGCCAGGTCGAGAATGCCCTTGTGCGCGCTTGCCCCCACCGCAAAGCCACCCTCGGCCGCGATGGCGAGCGGGACGGCCGGGCGGCCGCGTCCCACCGCGGTGCCTTCGGGGCGTTCGTGGAGCAGGCCGAGTGCAAGGAGCTCACGCGAGAGCTTGGTGAGGTAGGCCGCGCTGAAGTCGAGCGCCTGCGCCAGTTGGGTGCGCGAGGCGGGCCCGGTACGACGCAGCTGGTCGATCAGCCGGCGTTGATCCTTGTCGAGGCCATGTCCGTTCATCGCCGCGTCTCCCTGCCGTTGCGCGCGTGGAGAGTCGCGGAATAGTCATATTTTTTTATTTTTCAAAAAATATTTAAATGGGTCACAAAGCGCGGCCAGAGGGCCCCTCGTCACCGCGCGCCGCCTGCGCTGCGGACTGTCGAAACGTGAGGGGTATATGCTGAAAAACCGATCTCGTGCGCTCCAGCGCGCTCGCTGCCTTGAGTGTGGGCCTGATGGCCGGAATGTGCGCGCCGGCGCTGGCCCAGACCGCGCCTGTCGCCACGGCCGATGCGGCGGCCACCGGCGCTGTACAGAGCGGCTCGGACACGATCATCGTCACCGGTTCGACGCGCGCGGAACGCCGCTTCGATGTGTCCTACGCGGTCAACACGCTGGACGATGAGGAAATCGCCAAGATCGCGCCGGTCAACCTCGCCGATCTGGTGGGCCAGGTTCCCGGCTTCCAGACCGAGATCACCGGCGGCGAGGTCCAGAACATCTACCGCGTGCGCGGGTTGCCGAGCGACGGTGTCACCAGCTTCCAGCAGGACGGCCTGACCGTCTTTCACGAAAACGACGGCTACTTCTGGCGCGGCGACGCGGCGATCAAGTACGACCTGATGACCGAGCGCGTCGAAGTCGTGCGTGGCGGTCCGGCGCCGATCTACGCGAGCCGTTCGGGGGCCATCGTCAACCAGATCACGGTGACGGGCAGCGACGTCTCGCGCGGCAAGGCGCAGGTGACGCTGGGCGACACGGGTCTCTACCGGCTTGACGCCATGCAGTCCGGCCCGCTGGGCGAAGACACCTATTACGCCATCGGTGGCTTCCTGCGCCATCATGACGGCTACCGCGACAACGGCTTCCCCAACGACCGGGGCGGGCAGGTGCGCGCCAACATCAAGCACGACTTCGACAACGGTTCGGTCAAGGTCACCGCGAACTACGTCAACGATCACAATGTCTTCTATCTGCCGATCCCGATTTCGGACCCGCGCGATCCCTCGGTCTCGCTCGATCCCTATATCGACTACTTCAAGGGCACGATGAACTCGCCCGCGTTCCGCAACGTGAACCTGCGCTACCAGGACGGAAACGGGAACCTCCAGAGCCGCACCGGTGACCTTGCCGATGGCCGCCACATGCGCCTGTTCAATTTCGGGGTTCAGTACGAAGGCGACTTCGATGGCTGGCTCGTCTCGGCCAAGGCCGGGTACACGCAGGGCAAGCTGGATTTCGATGCGTTCTATTCGACCACCAACCCGGCCGATGCGGACGAATTTGCGGCCGGTTACGCGGACCGCGCGAGCGCGGCCTGGGGCGCTCCGGCCTCGCTCGGCTATGTGCTGGCAGGCACGAACACGGCCTATGACCCTTACGGCGATTCCGGCCTCGTCATGCAGGGCCAGTACCGCAACGTCGCGTCCAAGTTCTACTCCGCGCAGGGTGACCTCTCGGTCGCCAAGCGCTTCGACACCGGCATCGGCAGCCACGACCTGAAAGTGGGCGTCTACGCCAGCGCCTATGGCGAGGACAAGTTCCAGCTCTACCAGAACTACCTGATCCAGGTGGCCGGTCAGCCCGCGACGCTCGATCTTGTCGCCTACGATGCACAAGGCGGCGTGATGGGCCGGGTGACCGACAACGGCGCGCTCAACGTGGCGGCCACGCTCAACGCAGGCGACAGCGATGGCACCGTCATCGCCTTCTACGCCAACGACACCTGGGAACTGGCCCCGGGCCTGCGCATCGATGCCGGTATCCGCCACGAGCGCTACAGCTTCGATGGCTGGGCCGCGAACACCGTCCAGGTGGACCTGGGCGACGCTGCGACGCTGGCCGACGACATGACCCGCGCCTTTGACGGCACCATCGTCAATGGCGGCCTTTCGCCCAACGCGACCAACTGGACGGTGGGCGCGAATTACGACTTCTCTTCGCAGGTGGGCGTCTACGGGCGCGCCTCGCACATGGAGACGCCCAACAACGTGCAGGTGGCGATGTCGATCAACCCGACCATCGCGACCACCAAGATCGACCAGTTCGAGGCCGGGCTCAAGCTCGCCTTCGGGCAGTCCTATCTCTACGTCACGGGCTTCTACACCAATTACGATCCCTACAACGCCTCGTTCCTCGCCTTCGACCCGACCACGGGCCGCAACGACGTGAACGTGCCCTTCGTGGGCGAGGCGCAGGTCAAGGGCATCGAGTTCGACGGCGCCTTCAAGCCTGTCCCCTGGTTCACGCTCAACGCCGCGCTGACCGTTAGCGACCCGCAGTACAAGAACTTCCAGAACACCAACGGCGCCGATCCCGAACTGGCTGAAGGCAAGCAGATCACCCGCCAGCCCAAGGTCTACGGCAACATCCGCCCGAGCTTCGATTTCCTGGCGGGCGAGACCGAGATCTCGGTCTACGGGCGCTACACCTACCAGTCCAAGCGCTACGTCGACATCTACAACAACACCGCGCTGCCGGCCTTCGGCACCGTGGGCGCGGGCGTGACGGTACGCCACGGGCGCTGGTCGGCGCAGGTCGTGGGCGACAACCTGTTCAACGAGAAGGGCCTGACCGAGGGTAACACCCGTACCGACTCGATCAGCGGGCAGGGCAGTTCCGAGGCCATCTACGGCCGCCCGATCTTCGGGCGCAACGTGCGCCTCGTTGTCGGCGTGGAGTTGTAAGGGTGGCCCGGACGGCCCATCTGGCCCTGGCGCTGGCGGGCGTTGCGGCCCTTGCCGGAGCTCTCCCGTTCGCAACCGTCCCGGCACATGCCGGGGCGGTTCGCACCGGCGTGGTGCGTGACCGTGTGAGCGAGCGGCTTTCGCAGCGTCTCTTTCCACTCTTGGGGGACGCCCGCAATGTGCGCTCCGCGCAGGCCGAGCCCGCGCTGGCGCAGATCCTGGCAGCCCGCGCCGCGCGCCGGGACAGTTGCGCGCGCGATCTTGTCTGCCTCGCCTATTCGCAGATATGGAGCGAGGCGGAGATCGCGACGAGCGCGCAGGTTCTGGCCGCAAGGCTCGACGCAAAAGCGCCGGGCGTCTTCGATGACGGGGTGGCCGCGCAGGTGCGCCGCGAACTGGCGGGCTTGAACACGATCATCCGCACGTATGCCCTGGGCGCGCGTCCGGTCTACACCGAGATCGACGGCGCGGGCGCCATCGATGCGCGCGAACGCGAGGCCCGCCTGCAAGGGGCTTCAGGCCTGTCGCGCGTGGTGCGTGAGGGCTCGGTGCAGGACTTCGACCCGAGTCTGGAATTTGCCATCGCGCTCCTGGACACCAGCGATCGCACCGATGCCATCGGCTACGAACCCATCGCCGAAGGGCTCAACGCCCCGGCCATGGCGCGGGCGAAGGGTTTCGACTGGTCGGCCACGACCTATCCGGCGATGATCCTGACCGGGATCGGCCCGGAGGTGGAAGGGCAGCCGCTCAGCCCCTTGGGCAAGTACCACCTGCGCGTTGCGGCGACCCGTTTCGCGCACGGCGACATCGGCTTCATCGTCCTATCCGGCGGCCGCGCACACCCGCGCGAGACCCGCTTTGCCGAGGCCGAGGAAATGCGCCGCGCGCTCATCGAACGCTACGCCATCGCGCCCGAGGCCATCGTGATCGAGCCTTATGCGCGCCACACGACGACGAACCTGCGCAACGCGGCGCGCCGTCTGGCGATGCTGGGCGCCCCGCTTGATCGGCCCATGCTGATCGTCAGCAACGCGGGCCAGAGTGCCTACATCCAAAGCGCCGCGTTCACGCAGCGCAACACCGACGAGCTTGGCTACCAGCCCGGTACGGTGGGCCAGCGCCTCTCGCCCACCGCGCTCGAATTCACGCCTTCGCGCCGTTCGCTGCGGGTGGACCCGCGCGACCCGCTCGACCCTTGAGGAGATCTTCGCGATGATGCGCAAACTTACCCTTGCCGCGCTGGCGGTTTCGTCCGCGCTCGTTCTCACTGCCCCTTCCGCCCAGGCTTGGGGTGGACGCGGGCACGAGATGATCGACCGCGCGGCGCTGGAGGCGATTCCCGCCGATGGCCCGGTGTTCCTTCAGGACTATGAGGACTACATCGCCGCCTCGGCGGGCTATCCCGATGCCTGGCGCGGAAACGATGAGGGCTTCTCCAAGATCGCTGAAGACCCCAACCATGGCTGGTTTCGCGAGCAGTTCACCTTCCTCGATCCGATCCCGCGTTCGCGCTACGAGTTCGTGCTGGCGCTCTTCAAGCACCGCGAGGCGATCAAGGACAGCGATCCGGCTGCGGCCGCGCGGACCAACGTGCGCTGGACCGGCACGTTGCCTTACGCCGCCATGGAAACCTATGAGCGGCTGATCGTGTGCATGCGCCAGGTTCGCGCGGCCAGGGCCGCGGGCGGGGATGCCTCGGTGCCCGAACGCCACTGCGCGTTCCACGCGATCCGCCTGGGCCACTACATCGGCGACGGGGGCAACCCGATGCACGATTCGGTCCACGCCGATGGTTGGCTGGGGGAGAACCCGAAGGGCTATACCACCAGCAGGTCGGTGCATGGCCGTTTCGAGAGCCGCTTCGTCGATGCGATGGACCTGAGCGCGGCCGATGTCACCGCGCAGATGCCCGCCAGGGCTCATGGTGAGGGCGATATGTTCGACGCCGTTCTTGCCTACCTCGATACGGCCGGGGACAAGGTCGGCTATGTCTACGAACTGGAGAAGCGCGACCAGTTCGGCGACTTTTCCGATGCGGACGTGCGCGAACTGATCCTCACCCAGACGGGTTCGGCCGCTGCCATGTTGCGCGACATGCTGTGCCGCGCCTGGGAAGAGAGCGCGCAGGACCCGGCCACGGTCGATCCCTCGCCCATCGATTTTGCCAATCCGGCGTTCAATCCCGAAACCGGAAGTGCGCCTGCTGGGTTTTGAAGATTCCGAGGGCAATGGCCCTCGGGCTCCCCAAACCGGGCGAGCTCACCGTTCTCAGCCGACGTGGCGCATGAAAGGCGAGGTCGCCCGGTCATGGGGTCAAGGGGTGATGACCCCTTGCCTTCCCTTTACTGCCTTCCTTCCCGCCAGACCAGCGCGCGCCGGATCCGGGCATGGCGGGCATGGCCGAGCCTCACCCGGGTCAGCACGGCAATGACGGCGAGACTTCCCGCGGCGGGCAGCGCGAGGCCCAGCGCCAGAATCGCGCCGCGCACGGCAGGGCTCGCGGCGTCTCCGGGGCTATATCCGGCAAGGTCGAGGAGCAGGCCCAGGCTGGCCGTCGAAGCCGCGCCGCTGGCCTTGATGGCGACGAGGAAGATCGCGAAGAGCCCGGCCTCGAAGCGGCGTCGGAACTGCCATTCCAGCGCGTCGACGACATCGGCGAGCAGGCTCCAGGGCAGCATGTAGATCGCGGTCTGGCCAAAGCCCATGACCAGCGCGCTGGCGAGGAGGGGCGCCGAAGTGCCCATCGGAAAGGCGATGCCGGTCAGCGCGAAGAGGGTAAGGCCGGCAAGGCAGGTCGCGTGGCCCAGCATTAGGAGGCGGGTGCTGTCGATGCGCGCGGTCAGCGCGGTCCAGGCGGCGACACCGGCGAACTGGCCGATGGTGATCGCGGTGAGGATACCTGTGACCAGCCCGGGCGCGGCGAGCACGTGCTCGCCCATGTAGAGCAACATGCGCTCGAAAGCGGGCGGGGCGAAGCCGGTCAGCGCGGCAAGGGCGAGCATGGCGAGGACCAGCGGCGCGCGCAATGGCACGCGCAGGCCGTCGCGGCATCGCGGTGCGCTGGGGGTAGCGCTGCTATCCGCCGTGCCCGGCGCGTAGCGTGCGCTCGCGATCATGGTCGCGGTGAAGACAAGCCCGACCAGCCCGCCGGCCAGCGCGAGCCGGGTATGGTTGCCGGTCGTGCCGGCCTCCTGCACGATGGGCGTGAGGACAAGGGCGATGGTGAGCGAGGAGCAGGACGAGAACAGGCGGCGATATCCCGAGACGCGGGCGCGCACCCGGCTGTCGGCGCTGACCCGGGTCATCAGGGCGTTGTGCGGGACGTCGATCACCGCATAGGCCCCGCGAAAGAGCACCAGCACCAGCGCCATCGCGGCCACGGGAAGGGCTCCGGCAAAGATCTGGCTTGAGAAGAAGGGCAGAGCGTAGACACCTGCGAAGGCAAGACCGCAAGGTGCCGCTCCCGCCACGATCAGCCAGCGGTAGCTGCGCCCGCGTGCCTGCATGGCAATGACGATGCGCGCGGCGAGGAGGTCAAAGACGAGGTCGCCCGCGAGCACCAGCAGCATGAGCCCACCCGCCGTGGCCGCGCGCAGGCCGAGCAATTCGGTGAGCAGAAACAGGAACGTGATCTCGGCGCCCGAGAAGGTGATGTTCTTGCCGAAATTTCCCGCCGCATAGGCCAGAAGGCGGGCTTCTCGCGTGGTGGCCTGGGAAGGCTGGCGGAGGATGGGCGATGGGAGGCCTGATGGCGCAGGGCGGCCTGCGAGACGACGATTCCAGCCTGCGCTCGTCCGATAAAGTGGAAACGACATGGCGGGCGCCTTAGCAGGCCTCTTTTACGGTTGTAGGTAAGTGACGGGGGCCAAGTCCCGGATCCCAAACCTGTCGCCCACCGGCTCAATATTTAACATAAGAAGTATTATCGCCTCACGAGGCCAAGTCGCCGAGGGCCAGATAATAACGCGTGTAGCGAAGTTCCCCTTCCCGGCGCAGCGCGCCCAGCGCAACCAGTTCGGCCAGGTCGCGGGTCGCGGTGGCCGAGAGTGCGCCCGTGATCGTGCGGTAGTTCGCCGCGCTCAGGCCCCCGTCGAAGCCATCGGGGCCTTGCGCGAACATGCGCAGCAAGGCTTTCTCCTGCCGCTCGTTGATCGCGCCGCGCAGGCGGTCGAACAGGCGTGTCTTGGCGATCAGGAAGGCCACGTGGTCCCGGCTGCGCGCCTGTGCGGCCAGCGCCGTGTCGGCAAACCAGGCCAACCAGGCGTCCACCGCGTTGGAGCGGCTCGCGCGGTGCAACTCCTCGTAATAGGCCTTGCGGCGGCGCTGGATGGTTTCGGCAAGCGCGGTGATGGCGGGGGCATCGAGCGACTGCGCCAGCGCCTTCTCCGCAAGCGCCCGGCCGATACGGCCATTGCCGTCCTCGAAGGGGTGGATCGTTTCGAACCAGAGATGGACGAGCCCTGCGCGCACCAATGCCCCCTTTCGCACCTGGCCTGCGGGCGCGGTCTCGTTGAACCAGGCGATGAGCCGGTCCATCTCGCCGGGGACCTGCGCGGAGGGCGGCGCCTCGAAATGGACCTTGGGCGCATGCAGCGCGCCCGAGACAATTTGCATCGGGTCGGCATGGCTACGGTAGCTGCCGATCTCATGCAGATCGCGCCGTCCGTTCATGAGCATCGCGTGCCAGCGCAGAAGCATCGCCTCGCTAAGCGGTTCGGCATAGGTGCGGTAGAGGTCCGCCATGAGCTCGGCGGCTCCGGCCTCGGCCGCATTGGCCCGGCGGGTGTCGGCCTTGATGCCCAGGTGGCGGGCCACCGAGGACTGCACGCTCGCCCGGTCGAGCACTTCGCCCTCGATCGCCGAGCTGTCGACCGCCTCCTGCGCGATCATCGCGATGGTCAGCTGCTCGCGGTCCTGCGGGGCGAGATGGGTCATGGCGCCGACAACTACCCCTGCCCCCTTGAGGAAGCGGTCCTCTGCCTCGCGCAGCGCGGCGGGATCGTAGGTGAAGTCAGGCCAGTCGGGCTGTTGCCAGTTCCAGTGCATGATCGAAGGAATGCCCTCCTATAGATCATTATTCAAGGCAATTTGATTTATAGGATGCGGGCTATCAATCATAGACTCCGATAGGTACACCCCGAAATGCGCCCGATTTCAGGACGCTGCGTAAGGTCCTTCCGCAAGCGCGCAATCTTCGGGGCTGGCAACGAACGAAAATTCCCTTTAGGCTCCCGCCCGCCCCCTTCCCCCGCATGACAGGAGACATCAAACATGCGTCGCAAACTTCGCGCAGGCGCCACCACGGCCGCCGCCGTTCTCGCCTTCATGCTCTGCCAGAACGCTTCGGCCCGCGATGTTGCGATGCCTTCGATCTCGGCCGAGAACGCGAAGCTCGCGCCGCTGCCTGAGACGATCCCGAGCAGCCTGCCGCGCACCGCGCGCCCGCTGCACTACACGATCCAACTGGTTCCGGACGCCGCCTCGCTTTCCTTCGGCGCGAGCGTGGGCATCGATCTCCAGGTGTTCGAGGCCACCCCCTCGCTCACGCTCAACGGCAACGGGCTGACCGTCACCGCAGCCACCCTGCTCCCCGAAGGCGGCGGCGCGCCGATCACGCTGACGCCCAGTGCCGACGAAGAGGCGCAGACCCTCACCTTCGCTGCGCCCGCGACGATTGCTGCCGGGCGCTACCGCCTCGATATCGCCTATACCGGGCCCATCGGAACGCAGGCGGCGGGGCTTTTCGCGCTCGACTATCCCGATCCTGCCACCGGCAAGGACGTGCGCGGCCTCTTCACCCAGTTCGAGGCCCCCGATGCGCGCCGCTTCGTGCCCAGCTTCGATGAACCCAGCTACAAGGCGACCTTCGATCTGAGCGCCGTGGTGCCCACAGGCGACATGGCCATCGGCAACATGCCGGTCGCGACGAGCGAGGACCTGGGCAACGGCACCAAGCGCGTGACCTTCGAAACCACGCCGCGCATGAGCAGCTACCTGCTCTTCTTTGCCAGCGGCGATTTCGAACGCTCGGCGATCACGGCGGCCGACGGAGTCGAGACCGGCATTGTCGGGCCCACGGGCACCGGCGCGCAGATGACCTACGCGCGCGATTCGATGGCCGAGCTGCTCCCCTACTTCGACGACTACTTCGGCGTGCGCTTTCCCCTGCCCAAGCTCGACAACGTCGCCGCGCCGGGCGCTTCGCAGTTCTTCAGCGCGATGGAGAACTGGGGCGCGATCATGACCTTCCAGCGCCTCCTCCTGCTCGATCCCAAGCTGACCAGCCCCGGGCTCAAGCAAGGCATCTACAGCGTCGAGGCGCACGAGATGGCGCACCAGTGGTTCGGCGATCTCGTCACCATGGGTTGGTGGGACGACCTGTGGCTGAACGAAGGGTTTGCCAGCTGGATGGCGGCCAAGGCGACCGACCACTTCAACCCGAAGTGGAACTGGCTCCTGGGCCAGATCGACGGGCGCGAGGGCGCGATGTCGCAGGACGCGCTCGCCACCACGCACCCGGTTGTCCAGCACGTGCGCACCGTCGCGGAAATGGAGCAGGCCTTCGACGGGATCACCTACCAGAAGGGCCAGGCGGTCATCACCATGCTCGAACACTACGCCGGGCCCGACACCTGGCGCGATGGCCTGCGCCGCTACATGAAGGCCCACGCCTTCTCGAACACGCAGAGCAAGGATCTGTGGAGCGCCATCGAGCAGGCTGGCGGCACGGACATCAACCGCATCGCCCAGGCCTTCACGACGCAGCCCGGGGTTCCGCTGGTGCGGGTGACTTCGGCGACATGCGCGGCGGGCAAGACCACGCTCGAGCTCGCCCAGGGCGAGTTCTCGCTTGAAGATACCAGCGGCACGAGCGCGCAGACCTGGCCGATCCCCCTGCTCCTGAGCGCGGGCGAAGGCGAGCCGGTGCAGCACCTGATGACCGGCAAGACCGACCAGGTGACGATCGCAGGCTGCGGCCCGGCTCTCATCAATTCGGGGCAGCTGGGATATTACCGCACGCTCTATGGCGAGGAGGCTCTGGGCGGTATCCTCGACGGTTTTGCAGGTCTGTCGGCCATCGACCAGTACGGCCTCGTGCGTGACAATCTCGCGCTTGCGATGGCGGGCTATCAGGACCTTGCGGTGGGCATGGACTTCATCGCGGCGGTTCCGGCCGACAGCGATCCGGTGCTGGCGGGCAATGTCGCCAGCCTCTATGCCGCGCTCCACGAAATCCTCGAGGATGACGGGGCCAAGGCGCAGCTGCGCGACCTGGCTTCGGCGACCTACGGGCCGCGCCTGGCCGCGCTTGGCTTCGAGGCGCGCGAGGGCGAGGACCTGACCGATACCGCGCTTCGCTCCGAACTCATCCGCGACCTTGGCGGCATGGGCGATCCGGCCGTCGTGACAGAGGCGCGCAGCCGCTTCCAGGCGCTCGCCACCAATCCCGATGCCCTTGACGGTCCGCTCAAGTCGACCTGGCTGGCCGTCGCCGCAGCGAACGCCTCGCCCGAGGATTGGGACCTGATGAAGTCGCTGGCTGAAAAGGCAAATTCCATCGTCGAGCGGCAGCTGTACTACGCCGCGCTGGGCGAGGCGAAGGACGCCGACCTGGCGCAAAGGACGCTGGATCTTGCCATTTCGGGCACGCCCGATGCCACCAGCGGCGCGCAGATGATCGTGGCCGTGGCCGGGCTGCACCCCGACCTCGCCTGGAGCTTCGTGCGCGGGCATGAAGACGCGGTCGAGACGCTGGTCTCTAGCTCGGGCCGTGCGCGCTTCCAGGCCCGTCTGGTGCGCGCCAGCACCAATCCCGAGATGGTGGGCACGCTGGAGGACTACATCGCCGGGATCCCGGCGGACCAGGCCAAGCCGGTGAGCGAAGCGCTCGCCAAGCTCAAGGTGCGGCTGCGCGATCGTCCGCGCCAGCGCGCCCAGATCGCGGCCTGGCTTCAGGCCCGCTAGGACCGATCCGCGCGGCCCGTTCGTTCATTCGACGGGCCGCGCTTCATCGAGAAGGTCGGCCTTCCCGCCAGTGGTTGCGGCCCGTTCGGCCTCGACCATGTCGCGGATCTCGTCGGTGGGGCGCACGTCCTCGGCCTCCACGCGCACGGACGAGGGGGGCGACGGCTTGGCAGCGGCCTCGGGCGCGGCGGGGGCCGGACCTTGCGGGAGCGGCACGGCGGCCGAGCGGGGATCGAAACGCAGGCGGTAGATCGGCTCGGGCAGGCCGAAACCAGCCTCCTCCAGAGCCGTCTTGACCGCCACGATGGCAAGGCTCTGCGCCTTGTACCAATCGCTCTCGTCCTGGTCGATCCAGCCCAGGAAGCGCAGGACGACGTTGGAATCGCCCACCTCCAGTACGCGGGCCTCAGGAGCCGGATCGTCCAGAACGAATGGCAGGTTCTTCAGCGTGTCGCGCCCGAGCCTGCGGGCGGCAAGCGCATCGTCGTCGGCATCGACGCCAAGGTCAAACTGGAAGCGGCGCTGCGGATTGCGGGTGTAGTTGAGGATCACCGCCTTGAAGACCTGCGAATTGGGAATGCGCAGGTGGTTGCCTTCCAGCGTCATCAGGATCGTCGCGCGACTGGTGAGGCGGATGACCCGGCCCTCGTAGCTGTCGATGACGACATGGTCGTTGGGAAGGAAAGGCTGGCGCACGCTGAGCATGAGCGAGGCGACGTAGTTCTCGATCGTGTCGCGCAAGGCAAAGCCCAGCGCCAGGCCCAGCAGGCCCGCACCCCCCAGCACCGCGCCGAGCAGGGTTTCCGCGCCAATCAGGTTGAGCCCGACGATCAGACCCGCAACGACGAAGACGAAGCGGATCGCGCTGGCGATCAGTTCAGCAAGGAAACTGTTGGGCGCGACGCGGTGCCAGATCCCGGTCAATCCAGCGAGGGCATAGCCAACAAGGCCAATCCCGAAGGCGACGGCCACCGCGATCCCGACAAGGGGAAGGACCCGCACGAACTGTTCGAGGCGCCCCTGAAGCGAGCCCAAGGTGTCGGCGCTCGCGGCCAGCGAGAGGTCGCGCTGTAGCGCGCTGTCGACGGTCACCACGCCTGAGACGCGCCGGGCGATGCCTGCGGCGCGGGCGATGTCGGAGGTTTCCGGCACGGTCCCTGTCAGGCTCACCACGCCCTGGCGCACCGTGACCTTTACATCCTGGAAGGCGGGTAACTCGGAGAAGATGCCGCGAATGCGCATGGCCATGCGGGTGTCGGCGCCTTCGTCCTGCTCGTCGGAGATGACCTGCTCGGCGCTCGGCGCGCTCTCGCCTTCGGCCTCTTCGACCTGCGTGCCAAGGGCGGCGTCCAACTGGGCGAAAGCCGGCCCGGGCGCAATCGCGACGAGCGCGAGAAACGCCGCGGCGAAGCGCAGGAGGCGGGCCCGTCGCCAAGCCGTACAGGCGAACGCAAGGGAGAACTGGTGAAGCATCGCGGGGAGGATCGCACCACGCCGCCGATCTGGCAACCACGGCTCGGGAGTGGAAAGTTTCCGCGAGGAAACGCCGGGGCGCATCAGGCCCCCGCCCCGAGGCGGCGGCGCAGGAAGGCCAGGACCAGCGCCTCTTCGGGATCGAGATGGCCCGGATCCTCCTCCAGCTCGGCGGCGATGCTCTCGAGCGCGGCCTCGGTCAGTTCGCGTGAGAGATAGGCCTCGAAGACTTCGGGGTGGATGTAGCACTTGCGGCAGACGGCGGGCGTATTGCCAAGCCGTGCGGCCACGCCTTCGATGGCCTCGCGGATATTGCGCTTGGCGGCGGCGTCGCTGTCGAAAAGCTCGTATTCGCTGAGCGCGATGGCGGCGAGGACAGTGCCGCTCCAGGTGCGGAAATCCTTGGCGGTGATGTCGCGTCCGGAAATATCGCGCAGGTACGCGTTGATGTCGCTGGAGCTGACCTCCCGGCGTTCGCCATCGTCGTCCAGGTACTGGAAGAGATGCTGGCCGGGCAGTTCCTGCATGGCCTTGACGATCCGCGCCACGCGCCGGTCGGTGACCTTGAGGCGCCAGCTCCGCCCGCTCTTGCCCTTGAAATCGAAGCGCAGGTTCGACTTCTCGACCGAGACGTGGCGGCAGCGCAAGGTGGTGAGGCCGTAGCTCTTGTTGCGCCGCGCGTAGTCGGCGTTGCCCACCCGGATCATCGTGGTTTCCAGAAGCCGCACGACGGTTGCCAGCACCTTTTCGCGCGGCAGGCCCTGGCGGCGCATGTGCCGGGAAACTTCCTCGCGGATCGTGGGCAGGCTGGCGGCGAAGTCGAGCATGCGCTCGTACTTGATCGTCTCGCGCCATTCGCGAAAGCGCGGGTGGTAGCGGTACTGGCGCCGCCCGGCGGCGTCCTTGCCCGTCGCCAGGATATGAGCGTTGGCCGCCGGCGCGAACCAAGCCTCGGTATAGGCGGGCGGCAGGGCAATGGCGTCGAGCCGCGTGATCGTCGCGCGGTCGCGGATGCGTTTCCTGTGCGTGTCGTAGTAGCCAAAGCCGTGCTTCAGCGCCCGGCGCGTGAAGCCGGGACTGGAGGGATCGACATGCACGAGCCCGAGGTCCCCGTCGATCTTCGGGTCGTTCTCCTGGTCGAGGGTCTTGCGGGTTTCCTCGGGTATCGCCAGCACGTGGGTCTCGGCCTCCTAGCCGGTCGGGGAGATGTGATCCCTTGCTAACGCGCAGCCCTGCCCTTCGGGTTCCCGCCTCTGGATCGAACCGTCTGGAATGACCCGAAAAGTGCAAATAAACGTTCACTTATGAACAGTTTACGCGGAACTGTGAAAAGTTCCCGTCCCTTTAAAATAAAGATGGAATGCCTATATTGAGGGTATGGCAGAACTGAAATCGAAACTTGATCGCCGGGCCCTTGTTCGCTCCGGCGGCGCGGTCGCATTGGGCGCATTCCTGTTCCGATCTTCCGCGTTTACTTCCGATCCGGCCGCCCGTGCCGCTCCCTCTGCGCGCGCCGCAGCGCCCGGTGCACAGGCGGGCAAGGTGGCCGCGCGCGCGGCACCCGATCCTGCCGAGTTCCCGGTGAACCGGGGCCTCCTGGAGCGGGCGCGGCAGGCGATGGAGACCCACGCCTCTTCGCTGCGCCGCCGGGACCGGATTGCGCTGATCGACTTTTCCGAGGCCTCCTCGGAGCGCCGCATGCACCTGCTCGACCTCGAGGCGGGGCAGGCAACACAGTTGCTCGTCTCGCACGGTTCCGGGTCCGACCCGGCCCATACCGGCTTCGTACAGAGCTTTTCCAACGCGGTGGGCTCGAACGCGTCGAGCCGGGGGGCCTATGTCACCTCCAACTACTACGTGGGCAAGCATGGCCGCTCGCAGCGCCTCAGCGGCCTTGATGCGACGAACGACAACGCGCTTCAGCGCGCCATCGTGCTGCACAGCGCCTGGTACGCCAACCCGGACATGCTGCGCACACACGGCATGCTCGGCCGCAGCCAGGGGTGCTTTGCGGTAGGCGAGAAGGAACTCGACGATGTCTTCGCGTTCCTGGGCGAAGGCCGGATGATCTACGCCGACCGGGCCTGAGCGCACTTGTGTGCGCAACCTTTGCATCCGGGCGCGGTTAGTCCTCCCTGATGAATAGGGAGAAATGCGTGCGAATTGCGAGAACCGGAATCCTGCCCCTGATCGGTGCGGCTGCGCTGGCCGGGTGCTCAGGCACCTCGGAAGCCGAGGGGGAGGCCCGCTGGACGTCCGGATCGATCGAGGACCTGCGCGAAGCTATCGGGGAGCGGGCCGAACATGGCCTAGACCGCGTGCGCTTCGAGGTACCCGAGGACGCCGGATCGGCGGCGGGTCAGACGGCGATGACGAAGGCCGCGCTCCTCTACGCCAGCGCGCTTGCCCGGGGCGCCAGCGATCCCGGAGAACTTTACGAGGTCTACACGGTACCGCGCAACGATCCCGATCTGAAGGCCGGGCTCGCCAAGGCGTTGGCAGAAGGCGACGTGGACGACTGGCTGGACAGCCTTGCCCCCCACGATGGGGCTTACGAAGCGCTCTCGAAGGCCTATCTCGCGCTCGCAGATAAGAAGGCGGCCCCCTCGCCCGAGATCCCTGTGCCCGAGGAACCGCTCGAAGCCGGAGACGAGGACCCGCGGGTTCCCGCCATTGCCCGCCAGCTTGCCGCATCGGGGTATCTTTCGGGCGCTGTGGGCCGTGCGGCCGGGCAGCGCTACAGCGAGGAGATGGTCGCGGCGGTCAAGCGCATGCAGGCCGACTACGGCATTGATCCCGATGGCATTATCGGCAAGGATGCGCTGGAAATCCTGAACTTTTCCGATGCGGACCGCGCCCGCGCGCTGGCCGTCGCGATGGAGCGGCTGCGCTGGCTCGAGCGCAAGGCACCGGACACCCGCATCGACGTCAACACCGCGACCGGACGCCTGACCTACTGGCGCGAGGGCAAGGTGGCCGATCGCCGCAAGGCCGTGGTCGGCGAGCCGGGCCACGAGACGCCCCAGCTGGGCTCGCCCATCTATCGCCTCGTTGCCAACCCGACCTGGACCGTGCCCCGCTCGATCGAGGAAAACGAGCTGGCGGGCAAGGGCGCGGCGTACCTGCGCGCCAATAACATGGCGCGCAAGGATGGCTGGATCGTCCAGCAGTCCGGCCCCGAAAACTCGCTCGGTCTCGTCAAGTTCGACATGAAGAACGACCACGCGATCTACCTCCACGACACACCCGCCAAGGCGCTGTTCGACGAGGTCCAGCGCCAGCGCAGCCACGGCTGTGTGCGGGTGGAGGACGCGCTGGGCTTTGCCGCGCTGATCGCCAGCCACGCCGGGCTGAGCGAGGAATGGACCGCCGCGCGCGAGACCGGCGAGGAAACCTTCGTGGCGCTTCCGCGCGAGATCCCGGTCCGTCTGCTCTACCAGACGGTTGTTCTGGATGAGGAAGGCACGCCCTCTGTCCACGCCGATCCCTACGACTGGGATACGCGCGTCGCCCGCAAGCTGGGCTTTGGCGAACGCGCGCGCCACGTGCTGAAGGCGGGCGCGCAGGACGTTGGACCCTGAAAACCGCTCGGCCCCGTCCGCCTGTCAGCGCCGGGGCCGGGACTTCAATCGAGGGAAGCGCGCAGTTCCTCCTCGGCGGCGGTCGCCTCGAGGATCAGTCGGCGCAGTTCCTTGGCGGTGTCTTCCAGCAGGCCCGCACTCAGTTCGCGCTCACCGTTGGCGAAACGGCGAATGGCCCGCTCGTCAATGCCGATGCGGCGCGAAAAGGCCGCCGGGCCGCCGAAAATCTGGACGCAATGGGCGAAGTGTTCGCGCTTTGCGTGGTCTGAAGGTGCTGTCATGCTATCCGCCTGTTTGCTGGGTTTCCCTCGCCATAGGGAACCACACGCCAGAGGCAAGCGCCCTCCTCCCGCATCACATGGGTCCGCTGAGCGCATTCACTGATAGCGCAGCCGGTTCTCGAACCCTTCGTTGGCCTTGGTCATCTTGGCAATCTTGCGCAAGGTCGCGCGGATGTGGCGTTCGACCCGGCGATCGTCGTGAATGCCGGTGATGCGATAGTCGTCCTGGTCGAGCAGACGCTTGATCGCGCTCGCAAAGGTGGCTTGATCCTCCAGGGAAGCCGACATCTTCAGGCGGCGGCAGGCCCATTCCTCGGCCGCCGCCTTGTCGTAGTCGTCCTCCGACCCATAGCCGCGCCGGTCGGCGGCGGCCTGGTCGCGGCCTGCGGCCTCGATGCGCGCCTCCAGCCATTTGGAGACCAGTTCGCTATCCCAGGGTTTTGACGCTTCGCTCATGGCGGCCTTCCTGAGCCATGCGTCCGGGCGAGGCAAGCCCGGCGTCCCGATCCCGGGGAGAACACTCCCCCGGATCGGGATGACAGGCGCACGATCTGGTCAGGTTCAGGCGGCAAGCCCCGGGCGATAGCCCTCCTGCGCCACCTTGGAGAAGGGCCATCCGCTGACCGTGGCGCGCAGCGTGGTCTGGACGTGCCGTTCGACCGTGGGGCGGTTCGAGCCGCCCGCGGGCTCACCCCAGATGACGCTCAGCTCCGAGCCTTCCGCCGCCACGTCCTCGTCCACCACGGCCAACGCCACCCAGGCGCCGTCGGGCGCGATAAAGGAGGTGTAGGTCGAGACGCCCACTTCGTTGTCGTGCTTGTCGAGGACCACGTCATAGGGATAGGCGGCGTAGTGCGCGGTCGGCACTTCCATGGCCTTGGCGTTCTGGCCCGGGCTCATCTGGCTGGCGTAGACCTTCGCGGCGTCCTCGCTGTCGAGGACGAGCGAGACCTTCTTGCGGTGCTTCTGGGAGGCCTTTTCTTCCAGCGCCTTGCGGCCCACGAAATCATGGTCGAAGCGGATCAGGCGGCCATAGTCCACTTCCCAGGGGGTGAAGTAGTAGTCCTCGATCGCATCGGAGACGAAACTTCCGCCGAGCGCCGCAATCGCGTCGAAGCTGGTCGCGGGCAGCCACTCGCGGTAGGCGCGCATCTCCTCGCCCGAATAGATCGCGGGAAGCGGGCACGGCAGCCACCCGGAATCGACCGCCGCGCTCGAATAGGCGCGCGCGCCGACCTGGCGCAGGCCGAATTCCTCGCCCGCCTCCAGGATCGTGCCCTTGATCTCGTCGTAGAGCTCCCAGGGGCCCCAGAATTCGAGGCCCGGCGCGCCGCCCATGCCATGGCGCAGCGAACGGAACGTGCGCCCGGAAACCGAGAGATGCCCCATCTGGAAGAAGCGGGGCTGGTCGATCGGCCCGCCGTTCAGCTTTTCCAGCAGCGCCCAGGCCTTGGGGCCCTGAAGCTCGAAGCGGAAGGTCTTGCGCGGCTTGGCGTTCTGGAGCGTGCGCTCGTCGCGGTCGCAGCGCACGTCAAAGCCCGAGGTCGCGGCCTGGTACTCCACCCAGTTGGCGACCGTCGGGCGGCCCACGATGTTCACCAGGTGCTCGCCCAGTCCGAAGATGATCATGTCCCCGATGAGGAAGCCGTTCTCGGCGCAGGCGATGAACTGCTTGGCCTTGCCATCGCCGAAGTTCGAGAAGGTGTTCACCGCAAGACTGGAAACGAAGGCCATGACATCGGGGCCTTCGACATAGAGGTCGGTCATGTGGAACGACTGGTCCATGAGCGCCACGCCTTCGCGCCAGGCCCGCTGTTCCTCGCGCCAGTTGGAAAACTCGGCGGGTATGGGGAACTGGTAGGGACCGGTCTGCGAATTGCGCATCATCTGCAGGGCGCCGCCGAAATGGTCGATCTTGGCTTGAAGCGATGGAAACTGCATTTTCAGGCTCTCCTTGATGGTTTTGAGCCTTTCTCGCCGTTCGCGAAGCGCGGTTCTTGACCGCAGGCGACGCCGCGTTGCCCCTATGCGACATCGCGCGACGGGCCGGGGCTGCGATGGGCCGAGCCTGCCCTGCCTTTTACCTGCCCCCGCACGGTGATAGCCTTGCCGAAAAGCTGGAACGCACGTCCAGGAGCCGACGTTCAGGCCTTGAGAACGAAAGACATTTTGGGAGCACGCCTGTGTACTGCAGATCCGGACAGGAGTTTTCGACCGAGCATGTCGCCCCTCCCCTGCGCACCCGGCGCTGGTCGGAGTTCGGGAGCGAGACGCTCTCGGAAATGACCGTGCGTGCGCGTAGTGACAGCGGTCTTCGCGCCCATATCCATCGCCGCAACCTGGGCCCGCTCGGCTTTGTCGTGGTCACGAGCAGCGCGGCCGAGGCCAGCTCCTCGGCGGCCTGCCCCGGTCCCTGGGCGCGCGAGGCCGAGGACTGCCTCATGCTCACCGTCCTCGACCATGGCCGCTCTTCGCTGAGCCAGTCGCGCTGGTCGGCCGACCTGGAGACAGGCGACATCGTCATACGCGATCTCAACAAGCCCTGGATCAGCCGTTCGGACGCGGACGTCGGGCTCATTCTCATCAAGATCCCCTACAGCGTAGCGGCGCGCAGCCACCCCGATCCCGAGCGATTGGTCGGACGGCACCTTTCGGCCGCCGATCCGCGCGTGGCCTTTGCCTCGGATGTCATCCGGGCCAGCAAGCGCGCGCTTCAGGCCGTGGACGAGGAAAGCTGGAACGCCCGGCTCGGACCCGTGCTGGAAAACGTGTTCCACATGATCTGCCACGAGGGACCCGCGCCTCTGGACGGAGAGCCTTGCAGCGGCCACCGTTCGCTCCACCGGGCCGCCACCAGCTTCATCGCGCGCAATCTCGCCGATCCGGACCTGAGCGTGGGCGGTGTCGCAAAAGCCCTGGGCGTCAGCACACGCCACCTCCAGCGCGCCTTTCTCGACAGCGGCACATCGCCGCGCGAATTCATCCTCCAGCAAAGGCTGGCCGAGGCTGCGCGGCTCCTGCGCCGCAACCAGGGCGCCCAGCGCCAGCGGATCACCGACATCGCCTTTTCGCTCGGCTTTGGCGATGCCAGCCATTTTACCCGCGCCTTTACCCGGCACTTCGGCACGCCGCCCAGCGCCTATCGCGCCGACGCGACCTGACGCGCTGGCTGCCCGCAAGGTACAGGGTTAAAATTCGCACAAGTCACGGTTTTCACCCGTGCTTTTAGAAACAAGTATTGCACGCCCCCCTGAATTGATGGAGAGAAAACTCCGACATATTACGGGGCGGTTACATGAACTTGAAGAGTGTTTTGGCGTGCACTACCCTCGCCGGTCTTCTTGCGGCCTGCGGCGGGGGCGGCAGCAGCGGCGGCGCTATCGGCAGCGTGCCCCCTCCCCCGGCACCCACCAACTCGTCCCTTGCCGATCTGCGCTATGACCAGAGCTTCGCGAACGACGCCGCCGGAGTTTCCGCGGTCTGGGACATGACGACCGGAACCGGCGTCAGCAGCCGTCCCGAGCCGGTGAGCCTGGCCATTGCCTACGATGCGGACACCAACGGCTATACCATCTCGGCCAATGACATCGTGCGCACGTTCCTCCCGTCCGATATCCAGACGACCAGCGAGAACGAAACGGTCTACCTTGTCGACGATACGCGGCTGACCTTGATCACCAAGGGCTATGCTGGCGACCTCACGACGAATTACGTCCGCATGGGCCTGCTTCAGGATAACCGCGTCGAGGGATCGCTCCAGTCGGCCGACCTGATCAGCTTCACCTACGGCTTGCCGACCAACGCGGCGGCGACACCGCGCAGCGGCAGCGCGGCCTATGCAACGCAGGCCTTCGGGGCGTCCACGGCTCCGGGCGAAGAGCCCAAGGCCTTCATGGGCGCTGGCCAGATCGATTTCGATTTCGCGCAAGGCATCTTCAGCGGCCATAGCTACCTCAACGAATACGGCCTCGTGAGCGGGTCCCAGATCTCGGGCGGAGGGATCGAGCTCACGACCCTGGGGCAGATCTCTTCCCAGGATGCTTCGCTGACCGGTACGGCCGTCTTCAGGGGCTGGGACGGAACCGTCGCCAGCGCGCTGAACGGCAGTCTCTACGGACCGGACGGGCAGGAACTGGGCGCCAGCTTCAGCGGCCAGAACGCGGATGGCATGTCGGTGACAGGCTCGATCGTCGGCCAGCAGGACAGCGCGCTGACGCCCGCCAACCTGTCGTTTGCCAACATGACCCAGGAACAGCGTTTCATCACACAGATCTCCGAGTATGCGCGTGGCAGCCTGACCTGGCAGAACAGCGAGACCTTCCTCTTCCGCGGCTATTCCTCGGACCAGAGCGGCGGGCAGTTCACGATCTCGGACAAGGTCGACGGGCGCGCCAATTTCCGGACCTACCAGAAGACCTTCGACAATACGTACTACGGCACGCAGGACGTCACGCTGGAACTGTACCAGACCGGCGCGGCCAATTCGCAGTTGCCCCTGACTTATGCCAGCTTCGGGCACTGGCAGGGCTCGCTTCCGGCCAGTTACAACGGGCCGGCCCATGAATGGTTCGTCTATGGCTTCCAGACCCCCGGCTATGCCCTCGACAATCGCACCGGCTCGGCCAGCTATGAAGGCGTGGCCTATGGCACGGGCATGTCGAACAGCGCCCGCTACGATGTCAGTGGCACCTCGCGCATGGACGTGGACTTTGGCTCCGACACGTTCACGGGCGCGCTCGCGCTGAACGGCGTCGAAACCGTCACCAACGCGCCTGTTGATTTCGGCTCGATCGCGTTCTCGGGCACGATCAACAGCCGTGCGAGCATGTTCACGGGCGATTTCCAGGCCGGGGGCAGCCTGGGTAGCGCCATCTCGGGCCAGTTCTATGGCTTGCAAGGCCAGGAGGTGGCCGGAACCTTCATCTTCAATACCCCCGATGGCAATCCCATGGCCGGCACCAATGTCCAGGGCGCCTTTGCCGCCACCCGCAGGTAATCGCGGATATCTGACGTGCTGGTTTTCCTGGCGGCGGCGCTGGCCGCCGCGCCTTCCCTGTCCGGCGCCCCGGCGGCCGACGTGGCG
>NZ_JALHAT010000035.1:0-82665 GCF_022818885.1 Novosphingobium mangrovi
CGAACAGGGCCCGAATCCTTGTCCACCGTCTCGCGGTGTTCGTTGAGAACCAGGTCATCGACCAGACCGCCGACCAGGTTGATCGAGCCCGACACCGCCGGGGCCTCGATCGCCACGCGCTCGCCCGCCGCCAGCGCGCTCTTGAGGTCCTTCTTTTCCAGCGCCACGGCGGCCGCATCGCGAAGGCCGCCTTCACGGGTCGGCTTGCCGGGCTCGGTCGCTTCCTCGGCCCCGCCGGCCTCGACCGTCTTCGTGGGCGTCTTGGCCTGCGGGTAGAAGTAGCCGACACCGGCCTCCCACCCGAAAAGCACAAGCGCCGTCAGAACGACCGCTAGAATGATGTTACGCTGGTTTTGCACGAAGGCTTTCCTGTCGTCGTCTCGTCAGTGGCAACAGCGGTCCGCCGATGCGGTCTCGCTCTTGGATTGGTTTTGCGTGCCGGGCACCGGATCGTAGCCGTGCCCGCCCCACGGGTTGCAGCGCAATAGACGCCATATCGCATAGCATCCACCCTTAATCGCACCGTGGGCACGCACCGCCTCGATGGCGTACTGCGAGCAGGACGGCGCAAAGCGGCAGGTGGGCGGCAGCACCGCCGAAGGGCCGAGCTGCCAGGCCCGCGCAATGGCAATCAGCAGCAGGCCGGGCAGCCGCGCGAGGAAGGCCAGGAGCCGCTTCACGGCGCCACAGGCTCCGGCACCGAAGAACCGGCCTGTCCGCCCTTTGCCTGGCCCTTACCCCGGTCCGCGCTCGAATGCTTGCGGGGAGGTCGCTTGCCCCGGCGAGGTCCGCGCGGGGGATCGCCCTTCCCGTCACGCGCCCGCCCGAGCGCGGCAACAAGCTCGTCGCGCAGAAGCGAGAAGTCGCGCTCGATACCGTTTTCGCGGCCGATCAGGACGTGGTCGGTATCGGGCAGGCCGTGCTCGGGCAGAAGCTCGCGCAGGAGCGCCCGGAAACGGCGCTTCATGCGGTTGCGCACGACCGCATTGCCGATTCGCTTGGTCACCGTGATGCCCGCGCGCACACCCTTGCCCGCATTGCGATTCGCAAGCAGGACGAAGCCCGCACGCGCCACCCGCGTGCCTTTGTTGGCCGCAAGGAAATCGGAGCGCTGGCTCAGGATCTGGTAGGGGGTCTGGGTCATGGCAGGCCGGAGCCTACCGCGGCGCGGCAGGCGGGCAAGCTCTCATCGGGCGAATCGCCGATGCGCCTCGACCGACGGGCCGGAGCAGCGGCGGATTCCCAAACGACGGCAGCCCGCGCAATCACCGGAAACCTCCCGAAGGAGACCCTGGCGCCTGCGCGGGCCGCGACGTTCATTTCCACTCTCCGGACGCGCGCCCGGAAAGCGGGAATGCCAATAAGATCAGGCCGAAAGCTTCTTGCGGCCGCGAGCGCGGCGCGCGCGAAGCACCTTGCGGCCACCGACGGTCGCCGTGCGTGCGCGGAAGCCGTGACGGCGGGCGCGGACAAGGCGGCTGGGCTGGAAAGTGCGCTTCATGTCAGTCCTCGAATAGTTCAATTGGCCCGTTCAAGGACCGAACAAAAAGGCCGCCTGCTGCGAGACGACCCCAAATCAGATGCGCGCCGATACGTGAGCGGGAAAAGAGAGTCAAGTTGAGGGCGGCGATTCGTTGACCCCAAGGGCGATTTCTTGCGCTTTTGGTCCGGCCGTGCTGTTCCTTGCCGGCAACCGCCCCTGCCCATCGACACCCCCGGGCGACCGCCCCGCGCCAACGGAGCCCAGACTTGATCCTCATCGTTGCCGGACTCTTCGTCAGTTTCCTGGCCCTCTTCGTGCTCGCAAGCCTGCTGGAGCATCTTGTCTTCAAGCACCTCCTTCGCCGCGCCACCGCCATCAAGCTGCTTTCCACGCTGGGAGCATGGCTGATCGGCGGCGTAACCATTGCAGGCTCCGCTGGAGAGATGCAATCCGACCTTGATGCGGGCTTCCTGGGCACGATGCTCGTGGGCCTTCTCGCTCTAGCCCTGCCTGCGGGCATTCTTGCGGTGATCGGCTATCTGGGCGCACGCCAGCGCGCCAAAGCCAACCTGCCCGAAGATATCGAGAGAACCTTCTCCTGACGCCCCGTCAGGAATGCGCGTCGAGATCCGAGAGGGCAACCGCCCCGTCAAGCGGCACCCACAGACTCATCACGCCCGCGCCAAACCAGCGCGCTTGGGTGAAGGGGACCGAATTGGTCATGGCGTAGAAGGCCTCGGCCTCGAGCGGGCTCATGCCCATGTGCCGATAATAGTCGACATAACGGCGGTTCACCGGCGCGCTGAGCGCGTAGTCACCCGGCTGCAACCCATCCTCATCAATCCAGGAATGGACCGCGAACTCGGCACCGGGATCGGCGAGGCGGCGGGTGCCCGCCAGAAACAGCTCCACCCCGCCCGAACGAACCGAGCCGCCCGAGGGCACATGCGTGGCAATGCCGTGCGAGCGGATCAGACGCCCGAGTTCCAGGTTGGCAAGGTCATCGCGCGTACCGGGACACTCGACCATCTCGAGGACAGTGATGCCCGGATAGTCGCGCAGCATCGCGGAGAACTGGGCCGGACTGCGCGGCCCGGTTGCATCGACAAGTGCCGCCCGCGCGCCATCGAGCACGCGAAACGGGCCATAGGCCGCTTCACGCCCGGTCAGCTCAGGCAGGGAAACGTCGAGAACGGCACCACCCGAAGCCATGAGGCGCGACCTGCGCGCACCGGGCCCGGCAAGGGACGTGTCATCAAGATCGAGCGCTTCATAAGCCAGACGCTGCGCCGCCGCCGGAGAAGCCCCGCACAGGGCGCCAAGTCCCAGGGTGGAGGCCAAAATCGGCAGAAGAGCGGCAGTGAATGAGCGCATGGACAGAGAATGCCTCCTGGAGCCTTACCCAATCCGCGAGAGATGCGGTTAAAATGCTGTAAACTTTCACTCTCGCAACGCATTGTGGCTCGACAGGTCGCACCCTCGATGCAAATACTGCTCGAAATACGGATTAATACTTAGTCTATTCGTGGCAGGTACCTTTGTGGTCGCACTCATTTCGACGGTAGCTTATCTGGGCCTCGAAGCCCGCGCCGTCGAAGTACAATGCCAGGTAGCGCCGGGAATGCCCGGCTTCGCGCTGGTCGGCCTGCCCGACAAGGCCGTCGGGGAAAGCCGCCAGCGCGTCAGCGCCGCCTTGACCGCGATGGGCCTTGCCCTCCCGCCCAAGCGGATCACGATCAATCTCTCGCCCGCCGACCTGCCCAAGGAAGGCTCGCACTACGACCTCCCGATTGCGCTCGCCCTGCTGACCGCGATGGGCCTGCTCGATGCCGAGCAGATGGCCGAAGTCATTGCCGTAGGTGAACTCGCGCTCGACGGGCGGATCATCCCCTCCCCCGGCGTCCTCCTCGCCGCGCTCCATGCCAGTGCGGCCGAGAAAACCCTGATCTGCCCTGCCGCCCAGGGGACCGAGGCAAGCTGGGCGAACGGGGTTCCAGTCACCGCCGCGCCCGACCTCGTCAGCCTGCTCAACCACCTGAAGGGCACACAGGTCCTGCCCCGCCCGGCGCCCGGCCGCGTGGAGGCCAGCACACCCGGGCCCGACATGAAGCAGGTGAAGGGCCAGGAGACCGCCCGGCGCGCGCTGGAGATTGCGGCCGCTGGCGGGCATAACCTCTTGATGTGCGGACCGCCCGGCGCGGGCAAGTCGCTGCTCGCCGCCTGCTTGCCCGGCATCCTGCCCGAGCTGACACCTTCCGAAGCGCTCGAAGTCTCGATGGTCGCCTCGGTCGCAGGCACGCTGGAGGAGGGGCGCATCAGCCGCGCGCGGCCCTATCGCAGCCCGCACCACTCCGCCTCGATGGCCGCGCTGACCGGCGGCGGGCTCAAGGTCCGGCCCGGCGAAGTCTCGCTTGCGCACCTGGGCGTCCTGTTCCTCGACGAGCTTCCCGAATTCCAGCGCGCGGTGCTCGATTCGCTGCGCCAGCCGCTCGAAACTGGGGAGATCAGTGTCGCGCGGGCCAATGCGCACGTGACCTTTCCCGCGCGGGTCCAGCTGGTGGCGGCCATGAACCCGTGCCGGTGCGGACACCTGGGCGACCCCGCACTTGCCTGTTCGCGCGCGCCCAAGTGTGCGGCCGACTATCAAAGCAAGGTCTCAGGCCCGCTGCTGGACAGTATTGTTGCTCTTTTCAAGCGATGGTATGAGCGACTTATGCAAGACATTCCGCCAGTTGATAGGTCACACCCGGACGCCGAATGGTTGGCTGAGCTAGATCGACAAGGGGTCGAGCGCCTCAAGTCCCAAAGGCAGCGTTTTCGCTGACACCTCCCGCCTCCCACTTTTCCTAAGTCCAAGGTCTACAATGCAAGCTGTCCAATATGCCCGCTGGTCCTCGATGGAGCAGACCAAGGGATCGACCCTAGCCCGCCAACTCGACGCCACAGCAACTCACATCTCGGAAATGGGTTGGGAGATTTATCGCCCCCCCCTGATCGACCGGGGGAAATCCGCTTATACTGGCGATAACATCGAAACTGGTCAGCTAGGTAAGTTCGCGAAGTCGATCATGACCGGTACCGTCGATGCGACCAGCCTCGTGCTAGTCGTAGAAGAACTAGACCGCCTCTCACGTCAGCCCGCCGACGTGATGCTTTCATGGTTATCCCCGCTTGTGCGGCGTGGATTATCCATCAAAGTGGTCAGCACCGGTCAGATGATCTCGGTCGAAATGCTCGACCACGATATGGGCGGGCTGATGATGATCCTCATCACGGCATTTGGGTCACACACTGAGTCCCGAAAAAAGGCAGGTCGAGTTGCTGCCGCGTGGGAGAAAAAGCGTGAGGCTGCTCGCGATGGTCAGGCCACGATTCAGCGCAACCACCGCCATCCCAAGTGGATCGAAATTGCAACAGACGGATCGTTTTTCGTCCCTGAGGATAAAGCCCGAATCGTCCGCATGATTTTTGAGAACCGCATTGCCGGGATTGGAAAAGGTCTGACGGCGAAAAAGTTGAACGAGCTTTCGCAGTCCGATCCAGCATATGCACCATGGCCGCTGAATGCAGGGGAACGCAAAGCCCCCAAGATGTGGACGCCAACGTATGTTGGTCGCATCCTCGCAAACCGGGCCGTGTTGGGCGAATGGCAGCCCTACCATCGACCTCGGAAGGGTGCAGCCACTCCGGCTGGTGACCCCATATCGGATTTCTACCCGCAGGTAATCGACCCGGCGACTTTCGCCCGCGCGAATGAGAAGCGGCTTGTGGACGCCCTCAAGCATCAAGGCCGTGGACGCGGACTGAGCAACCTTCTCGGCACCCGCGCGGCTTGTGGCTCATGTGGTGGGCGCATGGACGCACTCGGATCGGCGCGACCGTTCATCAACAAAAAGGGGGAACAACGCCGCCATTATTTCCTCTATTGCCGAGCAGCCAAGGTCGCGAAGACGTGCGACAACGAACGCGGTTGGCCATACGACAAGGTCGAAGGCCCCCTCCTCGACCGAATTCTCACGCTGGCAATGGATGACCAACATTTCGCAGGCGACATAGACATCTCACCACTAGAGGCAGCCGTGCATAACGCACGCGCTACTGTGATGGAGACCGAGCGAAGGATCGGCATCCTCATCGACACATTGGAAACAGTCCCGAGTGATGCCGTGCGGGAGCGCTTGTCGATGCGTCAGAATGAGCTCGCCATCGCCAAAGAGACAGTCGCGAAAGCGCAGGAGGAACTTGCAGCCGCGCGCGGCAAGGTTTCCCCTGCTGAACACATTCGCCGAGTTAGCGAAGTCCGCGCGAATATGTGGGCAGAGGATGCAGACGAACGTTTCGAGGCCCGCCGCAAGATAAAAGAGGCACTTTCGGACGTGATCGACGTTATAAAATTTGATCCTGAGACCGGCAAGGTGCGGGTAAGCCTGCGTAATGGAGTAGCTGTATTCTCAATTACCGCAGATGGGGAGATCGTTCACGATTTCGATCTCCTAAAAGATAATGATAATTTCGAATACATCAGTGACCCAGAAAAGCGGGCGACGTTGATGGCATATAAGTCCCGACGCAAACGTACCAAGACCGCGAAAGCCTTCTCCTCATAGCGGTAAGGAACGTCCGAGGAAAATACCTGTACGTCCACGCTATAGCTTCGACTTCCTGCCCCCCCCTTAAGACACTCATGAATATCACCGACATCACCAACATCGACCACTAGGCTCTTGCCCGCGAGATCGACCTCGACCGGCACGGCCCCAATGGGCCGAAATCTTCCGGCCCATTGGGGCCATCGCAGTCGCACGAACGGGTCCACCGACAGGCTGCGGCTCTGCCTCGTCGAGCTTGCGCCTACCGAGGCCTCCCGTCTTTTCTTTGATATTCTTGGGGGTTGCGGTTCCGGCCATGCAGGTATTTATGCATAGCCTCAATCTCGCATGGTTCGTGCGCCACGCACGACAAAGGCTAAGGATTGGTAGCTCAGGACTCTAGAATGAAATATATTTTGACAGCCATTTTCACTTTTTTATTAATTCATTTCAATAAGGCCGAGAGCTTTCAAGATGCAGGCTTCCTAGCAACAACTTCCGCCTACATAGTAGGATTTATCGTCGGCCTCATGGGGTTAATTATCGGCGAAAAAATAAGAAACACCATAAAGCCCGATTTTGTAATCGCAGATTCCGTGTCATCTTTGGCAGCCTCCCACATATTCTGGTCATTTGGAATGCAGACAATAGGTTGCTTCCTAGGAATAATTCTTGGCGCTGCCACGATGTTCAGCCTACTGGGACCAACGAAAGTCGAACGCACTCAAGACAAAGACGCCCAAGCCTTTATAGATGGCCAACCTCTTGTTTCAAAAATAATGATGGACAACCCTAAAGCAGTTCAACAAATACGCAGAACTGTAGAAAAAGAAAATGGCGCAAACGCCACAGGCAATTACCATTTAACAAATGAAGAACGCGATTTATGCACAACACACCGCCTAATTAAAGAAATAAAAATGGAGAACTTGAGCAACGCCGATCACGAATTAATCCACAATTACAAAGCAGCCTTAACGCGAAAAATGGAATCCAAGATGATTCGCACAGATGGCAATTACGCATGCTTCAAGAGAGACAAGGAGTGCAAAAGCAAAAGCTGCGGTGCCAAGACGCTATACTAGAAGTGCAACTAAATAGCATTTATCAGAAATAATTTATTAAAATAACCTTGTGAGATGCAGGCATTCTCGCATGCCCATATTTAGTCAGAGGCGACGAATGGCCCGACAGAGTGCATTTGATAAGATACGCGCGGGGCTAGAGGATGCCATCGCCTATGCAGAGGGCGACGAGAAACGTGGACGTCGCGTGGAACCCAAGGGACCTAGCGAGCGCGACAATAAGACTTCACCGTCGTCAGGCAAATCCCGAACTGCCGTGCGGTCTGCGCGATTGAAGCCTTGTTGTCCTCGCGCCATGCCCTGACCGCCTCAGGGTCGTGGGCCATGGGTCGGCCCGTCAGGATAGTCTTGCCACGATGGGTGCGGCCCGTGCGCGCGAATACCTCTCGTGCGGTCTCTCGACCGGCACTTGTGCGGGCGACGATCCTGCGCCTCTCCATTTCTGCGAATTGGGCCATGAGGTTGAGGACGACCTCACCGATCTCACCCTCGACGTATCCGAGACCTTGCACATAGAGGCGGATGCCACGGCCTTTGAACTGGTCTCGATAGGTCGTCTGTATATCGATGCTATCTCGTCCGAGGCGGTCGATTGCGGTGACGAACACGGTATCGCCGTCGCGCATGTAATCCGCCATCGCGGAGAAACCCGGCCGGGTCATTGCTACCGTCGCACCCGACGTGGCCTCATCGGAGAACTCGCGGTCGAATGGTCCACCGAGATCATGGCGCTGGGATTCGATGGATTGGTCGGCTGCGCTGACACGATAGTACGCAATGTTGGCCACGGGTGCCCTCATGTAGTCGGAAAGATACACCGCGATAATGGCTAAGGTAGAAACCTGCGTCTAGTATGTTTCCGACCATATCGCGAGATCATGTCGTGCATGGTCGGAAACCAACACCTTGTTGACCTAGTCGTCAGGGAACGTCGGTGTCCAGCCACAGTCGCGGCCACCACAGTTTCGGCACCTCAGTTTGCCGGTGAGATCGTCGAGGCGCGAAACCTTACCAACGAGTGCATCCGGGGAAATCTTGGTCACATGGCCACACGCACACGACACCCGCAACCAGTAGCCATGGCGGACGAGGTCTGATCGGGTGCGGAGACGGTAAGAGGCCATCGTCTCGCGATAGACTATGATCGGAACATTTCAAGAACGATATGACAACGATTGATACCGGACGCAGAAAAGCCGGGGTTGTTTGCCCCGGCTCTCGTGTCCCCTAGAGGCGTTCTAGACGTCGTTGATGTGGTCGAGGTTGTCGAACTCATCCATAATGCCGGTCATCCAGCTGTCTCGGGTGGCGATCGCGGTTCTGAGATCGGAGACAGGATCGGAGCGGAGGGTCGCGCCGTTCCGGGTGATTTCGACCTGATATCGGGTACCCATGGACTTGGTTTCCCGCGACCGGATGTATTTCGCGCCCGATGCGGCTCGGGAGGGACGGTTGCGGTTGTTCTGATCGACTGTCGCGGCGCGCAGGTTGGACCACGTATTGTCGTCCTTGATGCCGTTGATGTGATCGACGTGGTGATCTGGCCAATGACCCGTCATGGCGAGGTGCGCGAGACGATGCGCGTAGTAATTGCGCCCATCGACATAGACCTCGACATATCCAAGGACCTTATGGCGTGATCCAACGACCTTGCCGTTTCGTGTGACCTCACCCGTTTCGGGGTTGTAGTTGTACGAGTGGATTAATTTATCGAGATTTGCCGCATTCGACAGGGATTCGCATTTTTCCTTTTTCATATATTTAATTATTTTTTTTATGAAAAAAGCAGACTAAAGAGCCCTAAAATCGGGTTTTTTATTCATTCCATAGGTGTCACGGGTACCACTTATTCCTTCGGGGGAGGATAATGTAAGGTCGCGGTCACGACCTGATCGCTCGCCGCGTGCGACCTGCATGGATGGACGCCCAGAGGGATTCCTCGAAAATGACTTCGGGCAATCAAGGGCTATGCCCCTGTCATAATGGATGTGGTCGCGAGACCGCGAAGACGTGGAGCGAATGACCGTGAGCGCAGCGAGTGGCCATGAGAGACGTTTTCGCATCTGGACGACCGAGGCCCCGCCGAGGTCGCCCTCATCCATCTTGCTCCGCTACATCCCTTGTCAAATGTCCATGTCGATCAACTGGTATCGGCCCATCGTCCTCCTGACCTGCTGTCATCCGGCCTCTCGACCTCAACGAGCCCCCCGCCCCCCTCACGTCATGGCTTCGCTCATGACATTCGCGATCCGGTGCCCTCGCCTCCACTTCGCTCCGAAAGAAATGGAATCAGGCCCCATGCCTTTGGTAAGATCGACCCCAATAACAAGCCCCCCATGTAAACGACCCATGCAATGTAACGCTCACCCCTATACATTAGGAATAAAAAGTTACACCATTCAAGTGATGCCCGCATCATGAATGGATGATGTTATAAATGTTAACCACATAAAACTGGCGCTTCGCGGCTGCGAATATAAGATACCGCGCGGAAAAAGAGGAAAAATGACAGATTTTTATTATGACGCACGCCCGTGCGGATTAGGAAAGACTTACCGAGCTATAACAGATATCATCCAGAACTCCGGACGTTACTTGATCGCCATCGAGCGCAAAGAGCGTCTCTACGCGTTTCAGGGCGATGTCCGTGCGCAGGCGTATCAGCACGGCGTCCATATCGAGACCCGCGCCATCCACTCGATTGACCGCAACAACGCACGATACAACGCCGATGGTGAGCGCATCACGGTCGGCTCGACCAACGTGCGCAAGGACGTCGAGGCCCTGCCCCACGTGATCGCCCCGGATACCCATGTCGTCGTGATCGTGACCCATGAGGCCCTCAAGTCTGCGGACCTCGATGCCTTCGCGGGCTGGCATCTCGTGATCGATGAGACCCCGGACATTTGGGATTCGCAGACGCTCAAGGTCGAGGTTGAGGCTACCCGGACATTTTTGCGCGACAACTATGAACTCGTCCCGGTGACTGATGGTCGCTCATACCTCAAGCCTCGTCGCGCGCTCGGTGCCATCGATCAGGTCTCGATGACCAACGACACCATATTCTCCACACTCTCGACCATCCATGCCCGCATACAGAGCCCGTCCGCACGCGTCACCACTGACCTCACCTCATGGGACGATCTCGCGAAGAAAACGTCGATGTCGATTTCGTCGATCTGGTCGCCCGAGACCTTGCTCGCATTTTCCACGGTCACGATCTTGGCCAACGCCTTTACCGAAAGCGTCACGTATGGCCTCTATCGGTCATTCTGGCCAGACATCGAGTGGCAGGACCTTGCGCGAAAAACGGTTCGCCGGTTCGCTCATCGCAAGGTCATCATCTCGTACTATGTCGAGGCCCACCAGATTGGCCGCCATTTCGTCGATACCGGCAAGGGTGGATGGTACCTGCAACGCATCGCAGAGGACATTTGCAAGAGGATCGGAGACGACGATCACATTTGGATGAGCAACCCGGCCAACATGCCTTTCCTGCGCGATCTTGACGGTGATGCGATCCTCCCCGGCAATCACCTCGGACCTCGTCAGGCCGGATCAAACAAGTACGCGCACGTCCATTCCTCGACCATGCTCTACACGGCCAAACCGACCACGGACGAGGCGCGTTGGATGGATGAGATCGGCATCTCCCCGGACATGATCGTCCAGTCTCGTGAGCGCGAGATCATGTTGCAGTTTGCCTGCCGCACGAGCGTCCGCAAGGCATCCTCGACCGCGACAGTGTGTCTCTATGTCTACGACAAGGCGCAGGCCGACTATCTCGCATCCTACTTCGTCTCTACCGAATATTGCCACGCTGAGACCAACCTCATCGATCTCGGATTTGCGCACGACGTTGCCAAGACTCCCGCTGGTCGCCCTCGTGTCGTGAGGACGCTGGAGGAAAAGCGCGCGATGGCCAACGAGCGGGTCAAGCGTCACCGCGCCAAGGCCAAGGCGCAAAAGGCGAAGGCGAAAACTCTGGGGGCCACAAACCTAGCTAGCCAAAATGAGATTGACACCTAACTCAAATTTGGCTAGCTAGGTTCCATGACCGGCAAGCCCGAAACCATAAGCCTGTATCAGTTCTTCCAGAGGTTTCCGAACGAGGAGGCCGCGCGGCAGTATTTTGAGCAGAACCGCTGGGCTGGCGAAGTCTCCTGCCCTCACTGCGGCAGCCCTTCGGTGGCCGAGGTCAAGAACCACAAACCGATGCCGTATCGCTGCCGCGACTGCCGCCAGCATTTCAGTGTCCGCACTGGAACTGTCCTCGCGGAAAGCCGCCTCCCGCTGCACAAATGGCTCATGGCGATCTACATGATGACCACTACCCGCAAGGACATCCCTTCGGCGCATATGGCCCGTGAACTAGGCATCACGCAGAAGTCTGCTTGGTTCCTCGCGCAGCGCATTCGTGAGACTTGGCTGCCCAAGAAGGATGGCGGCATGGGCGGTCATGTCCAAGCGGACGAAACCTGCATCGGCACAAGCATGCCACCCCCGGCGCTACAGTAGTGAATGACACTCACGGCGGCTATGTTGGCCTTGAGGTCACTGAATTTAACCAAATCCGCATCAATCATTCGGTCGGTGAGTATGTTCGCGGCATGGCGCACACCAACGGCATTGAAAGCTTCTGGTCGCTTCTCAATTGCGGCTACATTGACATCTACCACTACATGAGTGCCAAGCACCTTAACCGCTACGTCAACGAATACTCGTTCCGCCATAACACTGCGAAGTTGGGAACGATGGAATTTATCGAAGCGACCGCAAGTCGCATGATTGGCAAGCGCCTAACCTACAAAGGTCTTATCCATGCCTAATGACAAAAACATCATTGAGCCAATCGATGCCAGCTTTGATGATGTAACGAAGGCGCTGGCTCCTAGATTGAAATCACCAGTTAATAGCGGCCTGCCGATTGCAAAGTATGCTGGCACACTGACGATAGGTGAAGCGGAGATAGGCTGCGCTGTCCTCGACGATGGTACGCGCCTGCTGACACAAAGCGATATGATGAGGGCGCTGGGCCGCGCACGCCAAGCGAAGGGGCGCGGCTTTTACGATGCTGACGTCAACCTACCTGCATTCCTTACAGCAAAGAACATAAAAGAGTTTATTCCCAATGACTTATATGTGACGTCAAGCCAGATAGAGTTTTTCATGCCGAACGGCCAGAAGGCATTCGGTTACAAAGCAGAATTGTTGCCGCAGGTTTGTGATGTTTACCTTGAAGCAAGGGATGCTGGCGCACTTGTCCAATCCCAGCTTCATATCGCGAGACAGGCGGAAATCCTTGTTCGCAGCCTTGCGAAGGTCGGCATCGTCGCACTTGTCGATGAGGCGACAGGTTACCAGCGTGATCGCGGTCATGACGCGCTGCGAATGCTTCTCGAAAAGTATATCTCGGAAGGACTACAAAAGTGGATTCACACCTTCCCTGATCCCTTTTTTGCGGAACTTGATCGTCTTTATGACAATGCCCCAACCACATCACGATCGCGGCCACAGTATTACGGGCGCTTTATCAATAAGTATGTCTATGATCCGATTGAGCATGGTTACGTGAAGGCCAAGCTAAACGAACTTAACATTACGGATGATGGAAAGCGGCGAGCACGTTTTCACCAATGGCTAAACGATGATGGTCGCACCATCCTAACGCGACAGATCGGTAAGGTCGAAGGCATCATGGAAATGTGCGATGACATTGAGCACTTCAAGCGCGTAGCACGACGGCAGAAGTCAATCTCGGTTGCACCGTATCTCTTTGATGAAATGAATAAAATCATCGATTGATGGCGGCGTTATTGCGGGGCGGGGCATGCGCTCCGCTCCGGTCCAATTTGAGTGGATAGTTAGGTGTATAGGGCCCAAATCCCCCACCCCCAGCGATTGACAAAAAAGAGCCGGGATAGTGGCAAAGCGATCCCGGCTCGGATTTTTGAAAACAAATTGGAAGATACACGCGGGTTGCAATCGCCATGATCTCCGATTGCCAAACGAGGACGTTTGAGAAACTCCTGCATTTATACACGAGCGGGGAATCTGATGTCGATATCTTTCGACGTGACGTTGGAGGCGAGAGCATGGGGCCGGTCGCCTTTGCCCCCCGCCCTCGCCTCCTTACCTTGTGTGCGCAATACTCGTCACGCTTTCGTGTCGCAAGTCTCAATGCCCACATGAGTTTCCTCACACGAGATCAGGTCGCGTTTCTGGACAAGATGCCGGATCGAAGATGCCGGGACTACCTTCGTGAGTTCTGGCTACATGCAAACTGGCTCAAGGCAGAGGATGCTGCCAAGGACCTTTGATCATAGGTGGTAGAGGTAATAGGGGAGTTCGCTCTCATCGACACCCTCGGTTTGCTTCTCGCATTGAGCTACTACTGTCTCCAAAATTGCATCAACTTCATCTGGATGGTCAACAACAGCACGCATACCGATCACAAGGCGACACACGATTATAAACTCATTCAAGTAATGATATGCCGTGACAGTTATTGATGACATCTGCTGATATCGCTTGGCCTCTTCCCCCATTTTCATAGCGACATCTTCAAGCTCATCCAACATAACCTCTCGGTCTGCATCCGACTTTTCTTCTCGGTTATATCTTCTCGCGGAAACCGCCTCGCGACCTAGCGTTCGATACAAGGCTTGGGCACTCTTGCGGAAACTGTCTTCAACAAGCGCGTCACGCTTCCTTGCCTCTTGGCGATCCTTAGCACGAGTAACGTGATCACGAGCAGTCACCCATAGCGCGATGATCACGGCCAACATTGACCCGATGCCCGAAACCCAATCCGCGACGTTGCCCCACACGATCTCATTTGGACAGAACACACCGCCCCCCTTTCCAATTCCCGCACCCCACGGCCTGACCCAAATATGGTCGATTTAGTTCGTTCCGCCAATCACTTGCCGTGGGCAATTTTGTGGTGCGAAGACAGAGCAGGAGCCTTGGAGAGTGCCAGCAATGGTGACATCGAACCGATGATGTTTTTCACTTGAAAAGAGTCACGTTTCTGGATCGCATTGATTTGCACGTCGACGTCGACCCGGTGCGCGCGATTGACCTCGCCCGGCCCGGTTCCTCCGAAGACAGCGCCACAGTAGGCGCGCGCGTACGCCGCGCCCGTGCGCTTCAGACCGACCGGCTTGCTGGCACCGGCGCGCGCAGCAACGCCGAACTTCAGGGCGAGGCGCTGGAAACCCACGCAAGCCCCGACGAGGCAGGGCAAAAGCTCCTCCTCCAGGCCGCCGAAAGTCTCCACCTTACCGCGCGCGGCTACACCCGGATCCTGCGCACCAGCCGCACCATCGCGGATCTTGCGGGTGCCGAGACGATCGGACGCGCGCACATCGCCGAGGCGTTGAGCTATCGCCGCCAGCCGCCCCGCGCGTAGAACTCACATACAGGCGCGCGGCTGGCCGCATCCCGCTGCGAAGGCCGCCAAGAGGCGCTGCCCTTCCTCCCAATCACCAAGCCCGCTCTCGGCGTTGATATGTCCACATGGGCCGATGTCGAGGAAACCGGCTCCGCGCGCCTGCGCAAAATCCTGCGCGAAAGCGGGCGAGGCGTAAGGGTCATTGCTGGAGGCCAGGACGAGCGCGGGGAACCCAAACGCAACACGCGGCACGTCGCGAAACCCCGCCGAGGCTTCGCGGGGGAACGCAGGCCCTTCCGGATCGGGCGGGGCCACCAGAAGCGCGCCGGCTATGCGCCCTGCCGTGACATGCACAGACTCGCCCTGCCGCGCGGCCCAATGCGCCGTCAGCAGGCAGGCCAGCGAATGGGCGACCAGCACCACCGGCCCCTCGGCCTGCTCCAGCCCCCGTTCGAGCGCGGCCAGCCAATCTTCCAGATCGGGCCGATCCCAACTGGCGGGCGCAAACCGGGAGGCGTCCTCCACCCGCGCTTCCCAGCGCGATTGCCAATGAGCGGGGCCCGAGCCACCGAAACCGGGAAGGATGAGAAAGGACATGCGAACCTGCCTGCCGCCTGATGAGGGTTGCGTGGTTGGCCCGATGCACCCGGCCCAGACGCCTGAACAGGCACTTTCTCTGTCGCCCTCAACAGATAAGCTACCATCTTGGCGATTGCGCCCGCCAAGCCAAGCGGGCACAGCGAAAGCGGTGAACGGCATTCCCGCCAGGCTGAGGATATTTTCGATGGGCAACGTTTGGAACCGGCGCCAGGTGCTGGCACAGGCCGCCCTTGCGCCCGCCGCGCTCTCCACGCTGGCCCTATCCACTTTGGCCAAGCCTGCTCGCGCGCGGATCATCGACACCGGCTTCGAAGGGCTGGTCGGAGAGCGGGCCGAAGTCGCGCTCGATCTCCTGCGCGCCTCGCGCCAGGCCAGCTTCGGCGCGGGCAAGGACGTGTGGGTCTGGATCTCCTCACTCTGCCCCTACTGCCAGAAGTATTTCCGCGAGTTTCCGGATCTGACCGTGCCGGGCTTTCGCGTCCACTACATCCCCTTCATCCTGGGCGAAGGCGAGACAGGCGCGGTCCTGAAGGTCCTCAACGACCCGAGCCAGGCCACTTTCCTGAAGTTCATGCGGCGCGAACTGAACGATGCGCCAAGCGTGGCCTACAACCCGTTCTACACAGGGGCCCTCGACTACACGGGGAACGCCACCACGCTTCTGTCACGCCACCATGCGCATATCCGCCTGGTCCAGAGCGCCTACGACGCCGATGCGGGCTTCCCGGTCGAAACCGGGCTCAACCGCCAGCTGTCCACCCCGCGCACGTTCTTCCGCACGCAGAAGGGCGCCCTGCTGATGTGGGGCGGAGGCTTTGGCAAGGCCCAGTTCGAGCGGCTGCGCGAGCTGTGACACACCCCAGCCGGTCGCGCCGATGAGCCGCAGCGGCGCGCCGCCATTGAGCGCGGTCGGCGCGATCCTCGCCGCGCAGGTCTCAATCCACGTCGGCGCGGCGCTCGCCAAGGACCTCATCGGCGACCTTGGCGCCGAGACACTGGCAGCCATGCGCACGCTCCTCGCCGCTGTGATCCTGCTCCTCCTCGTGCGGCCCCGCCTGTCCCGGCTCTCTGGGCGCCTGCCTGTGTGGATCATGCTTTACGGCCTCGCGCTGGGCGGCATGAATCTCCTCATCTACGAGGCCTTCGCGCGCCTTCCACTTGGCGTTGCGGTGGGGGTGGAGATCTGCGGGCCGCTGGCGATTGCGCTGGGAGGGGCGCGGGGCGTGAAGGAATTGGCCTGGCCGGGGCTGGCCGTCCTTGGCCTCCTTGCCCTCGTCCCCTGGCCGGGGCGTGCCCATGCCCTCGATCCCGTGGGCCTCCTTGCGGCGCTGGGCGCGGCCACCTGCTGGGCGCTCTACATCCTGCTGGGCCGACGCGCGGCGCAGGCCGGGAGCGGCACTGCCGTTTCTTTGGGCATGGTCGCGGCCTGTCTCGTGACATTTCCCGCCGCACTGGCCAGCGGATCGGGCGCCCTGCCCGCATTGCCGGTTTGGGGCCTTGCCCTGGTGGTGGCCCTGCTGTCGAGCGCGCTGCCCTATGCACTGGAAATGCACGCCATGGCCGCCCTTCCCGCCCGCATCGTCGGCCTCGTCGCGAGCACCACGCCCGCCATGGCCGCGCTTTCGGGCTACCTGCTCCTGGGCGAGCCCCTGACAGCCTGGCAGATGCTGGCCATCGCGCTGCTGATCGCGGCGGCGGCGGGCTGCACGCTCACGGCCCGTTCTCCCGTAGCAAAGGTGACCGATGACCCGCTGACCTAGTCGGCGCAGGTGGCCTCGTCGTGGTCGACCTGGCGCAGGACTTCCCCGATCACCCGCGCGTCGCTGGCAAAGCCAAGGTGCGAGCAGCGGATTGCCACCGCGCGGTCGCGCTCGGCAGGCCAGCCCTTGGCCGAGCGGGGATGGATCACCCCGTCGCGCGGGCTCCACAGCGCGATGGTGGGCACTGGCGGCTTCTCACCCAGCACGCATTCGATCGGCGGCGCATCTACCGCATGGCCGGTGATGACCTGGTAGGCGCGCCAGGCGTTATTGGCGCGCGGATTGCCCGAAAAGGGCGTGCCCATGGTGATGACCTTGGCAACCGCCTCGGGCTGGCGCCGCGCGATCTCGCGCGCAAAAAGGCCGCCCAGGCTCCAGCCGACCAGCACGACTGGCCGACGATGGGTCCGCGCCAGCGCCCCCACCCGCTTCATCAGGAAAGCAAAGTTCTCCGGCGTCGGCCCGAAATTGACGCCAAGGCCCCATTCGTGGACCTCGTGTCCTGCCGCCGCCAGCGCGTCGGCCATCGGCTGCATCCTCTTGGGATGTGCGCCGAAACCGGGAAGCAGCATCACCGGCTGGGGATGGCGCGCAGGAGCGACCCGGGCGGCCTCCCCGCGCCCACGTCCCCACAAGGACGCGAACTCGCGCGCAAAGAGGCCAAGCGCGGGCTTGCGCACACCGGGCGGATGCGGCTGGCGCGCCAGCGCCGCACGGCGCAGCACTTCCCCGCGCATGTCCCCCCATGTGTCCCACGTCGGCTGCTTCACGTTCCCGTTATCCTTTCCTGCCTTGGTCCATCGCACCGTGTCGGCTCATTCCTCGCAGTCCCCGGTACGCTTGGAGACCATGCGCATCTTCATGTTCATCTCGGACATCGGCGCCTGCCCGCCCGTCACGTTCATTTCCATCGTGACGTCCGAGGTGGTGGCACTTGCCGTTCCCTGCAACGTCATGACCGCCGTTCCCTGACTGGGATGTGCACAGGTCATCTGGGCATCGAGCGCACCGTCCGTCACGGCAAAACGGTCATAGGAACAGTTGGAGGTCTCCCCGACATTCTCGAACATGTCGCGAAAACCATCTTCCGCCTCGGCCCTGGTGAGGCAGAAGTTCTCGGTCCGATCCCTGGCCATCATGCCCTTCACCTGCCCGGCAATCTCGGCCGGCAGGCCCGGCGCCTCGAAGTTCTCGATCGTGATGGTGCGCGCATAGAGGCCGGGCTCGGGCTTCACGAGCTCCCTTGCGGCCTCCTTCATTTCAGCCAGCGAGGGCGGCTCACCGCGTCCGTCCCCATCTGCCGAACCCGCCTCACCATCACCGCCCGAACTGCAGGCCGCGAGCGCCAAGCTCGCCAGCGCCAAACCTGCGTAAAAACGAACTCTGCCTTGCGCCATCGTCCTGTCCTCCTTGCTCGAACCGCCCGCGTGCCGCGCCGATCCCGCGCCTTGCGGGACTGCGCGGCTAGCACCGCGGTGTACCTCGCACCAACCATTACAGTTCAATGACACACTCTTGTCAGCAAGAGATTGAACGCACGCCCCACCGTCTCCATATGTTCCGCCATGACCGAACTCATCATCCGTCGCGGACTGGACGAGCCGGATACCTCGGGCTCGTTCACCCCGCACAAGCCCCAGCGCCCCGAAAAATCCCTCCCCGGCAAGACCTTCCGGATCGTGTCCGAGTACGAACCGGCGGGCGACCAGCCCACCGCAATCGCCGAACTGGTGGAGGGCGCGCAGGCCGAGGACAAGACGCAGGTTCTTCTGGGCGTCACCGGCTCGGGCAAGACCTTCACCATGGCCAAGGTCATCGAGGAACTGCAGCGCCCCGCCCTGATTCTTGCGCCCAACAAGATTCTCGCTGCCCAGCTCTACGCCGAGATGAAGGACTTCTTCCCCGAAAACGCGGTCGAATACTTCGTCTCGTACTACGACTATTACCAGCCCGAGGCCTACGTGCCGCGCTCGGACACCTACATCGAGAAGGAAAGCTCGGTGAACGAGGCGATCGACCGCATGCGCCACTCGGCCACGCGTTCCCTGCTCGAGCGCGACGACGTCATCATCGTCGCCTCGGTCTCGTGCCTTTACGGTATCGGCTCGGTCGAGACCTATTCGGCGATGACCTTCGATGTCGTCTCGGGCACCGAGGTCGACCAGCGCGAACTGATCCGAAAGCTCGTCTCGCTCCAGTACAAGCGCAACGATGTCGCCTTTGCGCGTGGCTCGTTCCGGGTGCGCGGGGACAACCTGGAAATCTTCCCCTCGCACTATGAGGATACCGCCTGGCGCGTCTCGTTCTTCGGCGATGAGATCGAGGAAATCTGCGAGTTCGACCCGCTTACCGGCAAGAAGGGGCCGACCCTCGACAAGGTGCGCGTCTTCGCCAATTCGCACTACGTGACGCCTGGCCCGACGATGAAGCAGGCCAGCGAGGCGATCCGTTTCGAGCTGGAGGAGCGGCTGAAGGAACTCCACGCCGAGGGCAAGCTACTGGAGGCCCAGCGCCTCGAACAGCGCACCAACTTCGACCTGGAGATGATCGCGGCGACCGGCTCGTGCAACGGCATCGAGAACTACTCGCGCTTCCTCACTGGCCGCCTGCCCGGCGAGCCCCCGCCAACACTCTTCGAGTATCTGCCCGACAACGCGCTCCTCTTCGTCGACGAGAGCCACCAGACCGTGCCGCAGATCGGCGCGATGGCGCGCGGGGACCACCGCCGCAAGATCACGCTCGCCGAATACGGCTTCCGCCTGCCCTCGTGCATCGACAACCGCCCGCTGCGCTTCAACGAGTGGGACGCCATGCGCCCTCAGACCTTCGCGGTTTCGGCCACGCCGGGCGGCTGGGAAATGGAGCAGACCGGCGGCGTCTTTGCCGAACAGGTCATTCGCCCGACCGGCCTGATCGACCCGCCGGTAGAGATCCGCCCGACCGAGGACCAGGTTCAGGATTGCATCGCCGAGTGCAAGGCGGTGGCCGAGAAGGGCTTCCGCACGCTCGTCACCACGCTGACCAAGCGCATGGCCGAGGACCTGACCGAGTTCATGCACGAGGCGGGCGTGCGCGTTCGCTACATGCACTCCGATGTCGAGACACTGGAGCGCATCGAGCTGATCCGCGACCTGCGCATGGGAGTCTATGACGTGCTGGTGGGCATCAACCTCCTGCGCGAGGGCCTCGACATTCCCGAGTGCGGGCTCGTCACGATCCTGGATGCCGACAAGGAAGGCTTCCTGCGCTCGGAAACCTCGCTGATCCAGACCATCGGGCGCGCGGCGCGCAATTCCGAAGGCCGGGTCATCCTCTACGCCGACCGCATGACCGGCTCGATGGAGCGCGCCATCGCCGAGACCGACCGGCGCCGCGAGAAGCAGCAGGCCTATAACGAGGAACACGGCATCACCCCCCAGACGATCAAGCGGCGCATTGCCGACATCGTCGCGGACACGGCGAGCCGGGACGGGGTTACCGTCGATATCGAGACCGAGGATGGGGCCAACAACCTCGTCGGGCACAACCTGCGCGCCTATATCGAGGACCTCGAAAAGAAGATGCGCGCGGCCGCGGCCGACCTCGAATTCGAGGAAGCCGGGCGCCTGCGCGACGAGATCCGCAAGCTGGAAGCGAGCGAACTGGGCCTCCCCGAAGGCGAGCACAAGGCTCCGCTGGTCGGGCGCTCGAACGAGGGCAAGCCGGGCACGCGCAAGATGCGCTATGGCAAGCAGACCAAAAAGTGGGGCAAGTAGGCCTGCCTGATCTCCAAAATATATACGTGAAACAAGGATATGGCCTGATCGTTCAAAGGGTGTAGCGCAAGGCACGCGGCAACGCCGCCGCTGCGCGCGAACATGCCAAGACGAAGGAGACCCGACGTGGAACTGAAGGACCAGGCCATCATCGTGACCGGCGGGGCCAGCGGCATCGGCCGTGAAGCCTGCTTTGCCCTTGCCCGCATGGGCGCCGACATCGTGGTGGCCGACTTCAACGCCGAGGGGGCGGCCAAGGTCGCCGAGGAGGTGCAGGCGCTGGGCGTGGCCGCGCACAGCTTCCAGGTCGATGTCTCGGTCGCGCAGGAAGTCGAGGCGCTCGTCGATTTCACCGTCGAGAGGCTGGGCACCTTGAACGGCCTGTTCAACAACGCCGGGATCGGGCTGGTAAAGCCGTTCCTTGAAATGGACCCGGCCTCCTATCTCAAGGTCATCGAAGTCGACCAGCACAGCGTCTATTACGGTATGTACTACGGCGCGAAGAAGATGGTGGAGCTGGGCACCAAGGGCACCTTCGTGAACACCGCCTCGATCTACGGCTCGGTCGCCTCGCGCGGGAACTTCAACTACAACGCCGCCAAGGCCGCGGTCATCGCCATGACCCGCTCGGGCGCGCTGGAACTGGCCGAACACGGCATCCGTGTGGTTGGCATCGCACCGGGCTACATAGATACCCCGATCCTGGGTACGGATAAGGGCGTGAAAGACCAACTCGCCGCGCAGCACATGCACAAGGAGCTGATCGCGCCCGAGAAGGTCGCGAGCGTCGCGGCCTATCTCTTCACCGACGCAGCCCAGGCCATCAACGGCTCCACGGTGCCCGTCGACGACGGCTTTCTGGCCTTCAAGGAATAAGCCGACACCTGAAAAAATGCCCGAAGGCTCACCAGGAGCCTCCGGGCAGTGCAAGGATTGGCCGAAACCAGCCCTCGGGTCGCATGGATACAATGTCTGCAAATTGCAGACTTGGCATGCCACGATCATGGTATGGGGCCAGCCTCGAACCATAGTTTCCCTTGCGCACAATCCCTGATCCCGACACATTTGCCGGTGTGGGGCAGGAAAAGTGCATAGACAGCGAATCGCTGGCGCACTTGCGCAGCGCGATCGAGCAGGCCCCCTTCCATCCGGAGGGGTGGCGTCATGCGCTCTACAGCCTGGCCGAGGCGACCGGCTCGCCGCGCGCGCAGATCCTCGCTCTTGGTGAGCGGCACCTGGCCTTCAACTGGGTCAACAAGACGCCCGACGATTTCGAGACGGTCATCCAGGAGATCGACGCCTATAACCCCGATGCGAACTACCGCATCGCCGCGATGGGCAAACCCATGGAACTCACCTGGGAGGACCACTACGACGCGGTGCGGGCCAAGCACACCGATGAGCGCTATCTGGAAATGGCGCGGCGCTACGATTTCGAACTCGGCGCGCAGATGGTCCTTTCGCAAAAGCCCGGACTGTTCTTCGGCGTCGCGATCATGCGCAGCGAACGCGAAGGACGCACCACCGAACACGAACGGGGCATCCTGGCCCAGGTCGCCCCGACGATCCTCTCGGCCATTCGCACCCAGGAATCGATCGAACACGCCGGCGCGAAACTGCTCCACGGCTCGCTCGAGGCGATGGATACGGCCGCAATCCTGCTCGATGGCCTCGGCAAGACGACCTACGTCAGCCCCGCCGCGCAGCGCCTGCTGGGCCCCGAGACCCTGCAGATCTCGGGCGGCGCACTCCACGCCCAGCGCCCCGAATTCGACCGCCAGCTGGGCCGGCGGATCGGCCAGGCGCTGGCGGGCGAGGACCCGGGCCCGGCCGACTTGTGGATCCGCACGGGCAAGGGACTCATGCTGGTCGACGCCCGCGCCCTGCCCCATGGCGACTGGCACCTGGGCCTCAGCGCCCGCGTCATCGTCAGCCTGAGGCCCCTGCGCCCCTCCGGGATGGGCCACGACCACGCTGAAAACGCAAAAAAGGTTGCGCGCATGGGCAGGCAGCTGGGTCAGGCGATGGGGCTGACCGACACCGAAGGCGAAGTTGCCGCGCTTCTTGCCCAGGGGCTCTCACGCAAGGATATTGCTGCACTGCGGCATGTCAGTCCGCAAACGGTAAACAGCCAGATGCGCACAATTTTCCTCAAGTGCGAGGTCAATCGCGAAGGCGAACTTGTTGCAATTGCACGATCTATTCTCGACGCGATCGGCAGCTAACCCACTCTCCCTCCCGTCCCGAAAAGGGGCAGGACTCATGCATCTGACGCAAGTCACGAGTCCCGCTTTTCACTGTTCTTTCCTGTGTGTGAGAGCAAACGGACCCCAGACACGGTGAATTGGAGAGGCCATGCGCATTCGTAACAACGCCCTACGTTCCAAGATCATGTCGGCCGAAGACGCCGCCCGCCTCATTGCCAACGGCAACACGGTCGGGATGAGCGGCTTTACCGGCTCCGGTTACCCCAAGGCCGTCCCCCAGGCCCTCGCATCCCACATCGAGGCCGAGCACGCGGCCGGAAATCCCTTCAAGGTCCGCATGTGGACGGGTGCCTCCACCGGCCCCGAACTCGACGGCGCGCTCGCCAAGGTCGACGGCATCGACATGCGCCTCCCTTACAATTCGGACCCCATCGCCCGCGAGAAGATCAACTCGGGCCAGATGAACTACTTCGACATGCACCTCAGCCAGGTCGCCCCGATGGCCTGGCAGGGCTTCCTCGGTCCGCTCGACGCCGCGGTGATCGAGATTGTCGGCATCCGCGAAGATGGTTCGCTGATCCCCTCTTCCTCGGTCGGCAACAACAAGACCTGGCTCGACCGCGCCGAGAAGGTCATCCTCGAGGTCAACTCCTGGCAGAGCGAGGCGCTCGAAGGCGTTCACGACATCTACTACGGCACCGCGCTTCCCCCCGCGCGCATCCCCATCCCGCTGACCCGTCCCGACCAGCGCATCGGCGAGGACTGCCTGCGCGTCGATCCGGCCAAGGTCGTGGCCGTCGTCGAGACCGACTCGCCCGACCGCAACGCCCCCTTCACCCCGCCCGACGAGAACGCGAAGATGATCGCCGGGCACATCCTCGAGTTCCTCACCCACGAGGTGAAGGTCGGCCGCATCCCCAAGGAGCTGCTGCCGATCCAGTCGGGCGTGGGCAACATCGCCAACGCGGTGCTTTCGGGCCTGATGGACGCGCCCTTCGAGGGCATGACCGCTTACACCGAGGTCATCCAGGACGGCATGCTCGACCTCCTCGCCGAGGGCAAGCTGCGCATGGCGAGCGCCACCGCCTTCTCGCTCAGCCCCGATGCGGCCGAGCGCGTGAACCGCGAGATGGAGTTCTTCCGCGACAAGATGATCCTGCGCCCGCAGGAAATCAGCAACCACCCCGAACTGGTGCGTCGTCTGGGCTGCATCGCGATGAACGGCCTTATCGAAGCCGACATCTATGGCGCGGTGAACTCGACCCACGTCATGGGCTCACGCATCCAGAACGGCATCGGCGGTTCGGGCGACTTTGCCCGCAACGCGTTCATCTCGATCTTCGTGACGCCGTCCGTCGCCAAGAAGGGCGCGATCTCGGCCATCGTCCCGCAGGCCAGCCACGTCGACCACATCAACCAGGACGTGCAGGTGATCGTCACCGAGCAGGGCCTCGCCGATCTGCGCGGCCTCAGCCCCAAGGAGCGCGCCAAGGTCATTATCGCCAATTGCGCGCACCCGACCTACCGCCCGATGCTCGAAGACTACTTCGCGCGCGCGCAAAAGGAATCCTTCGGCCAGCAGTCGCCGATGATCCCGTCCGAAGCCCTTTCGTGGCACCAGCGCTTCATCGACACCGGTTCGATGCTGCCCTGACGCCGCGATAAGAGGCCCGCAGTCCCCCATCCCTCTGTGCGGGCCTTGTCGCTGCGAAGCGACACGGTAGAGTACCTCGCTTGCCATCCCCATCCCGGCAAGCGAGGTACCTACTCACCATGCGACGTGCACAACTGGCCCTCGGGCTGCTCCTGGCGACCAGCGCCCTCCTTCCCGCCACGCAGGCGCTCCACGCCGCCGACGAGAAGGCCTCCGGCAGTTCGGCAAGCAAGGCCGAAACCGCAAGCGAGGACTCGCTCCCGCCCCTCCCCGAAGACGCCTCGGTGCGCCAGAGCGCCGTCATCGGCGGCAAGAGTGTGTCCTACACCGCCACGGTCGGCACGATCCCCGTCCACGACGCCAAGGGCAAGCTGATCGGCGAGGTCGTCTATACGGCGTACACCCTGCCCGGAAAGCAGGCCGAGAACCGGCCCGTGACCTTCGCCTTCAACGGAGGGCCCGGCGCGGCGTCGGTCTATCTGAACCTCGGCGCCATCGGCCCCAAGCGCGTCGCCTTTGGCGCCCAGGGCGATTCCCCCAGCGATCCGGCCGTGCTCCAGGACAACCCCAATTCCTGGCTCGACTTCACCGACCTTGTCTTCATCGATCCCGTCGGCACCGGCTTCTCGCGCTCGCGCGCCGACGAGAAGACCACCAACGCCGAGTTCTACGCCGCCGACGCCGACATCCACTACCTCAGCCGCGTCATCTACGACTGGCTCGTCAAGGAAGAGCGTCTGGCCAGTCCCAAGTACCTGACCGGCGAGAGCTACGGCGGCTACCGCGTGCCGCGCCTGGCCTACTACCTGCAGACCCAGATCGGGATCGGCGTCAATGGCATGGTGCTCGTCTCGCCCTACCTCGATCCGGCGGCCATCGGCGATGACACCGCGCTCTCGCCGCTCCCCTGGATGCTGAACTACCCGGCCATGGCGGCAGGCCACTTCGAGCGGCAGGGCCAGCACCTCGACGAGAGCAACATGGGCCCGGTCGAGGAGTACCTGCGCACCCAGTTCCTGGCCGACTTCATCGCCGGGCCGCGTGACAAGGCGGCGACCGCGCGCCTTTCCGCCCGCGTCGCCGAGTTCACCGGCCTCGATCCTGAACTGGTGCAGCGCATGGACGGGCGCATCGACATCGGCACGTACCTGCGCGAGATCCGCCGCACGCAGGGCCTTGTCGGCTCGGTCTACGACAGCAACTTCACCGCCTACGACCCCTTCCCGGCCAGTTCGCGCGCGCAGTACAACGATCCCCTGCTGACCACCCTCATCGCGCCCACCACGTCGGCCATGGTCGATTTCGTGACCCGCCAGGTCGGCTGGAAGGTCAACGCGCGCTACAACGCGCTGTCCTACGAGGTGAACCGCGCCTGGGACCGCGACAACACCGACAGCCCGGTCCAGGACCTGCGCAAGGCGATTGCCATCGACCCCAAGATGAGCGTCGACATCGTGCATGGCTGGGACGATCTCTCGTGCCCCTATTTCGCCTCGCAGCTGATCATCGACCAGATGCCCGACTTCGGCCAGGCCAGCCGCGTGAACCTGCACAAGTATCCGGGCGGACACATGTTTTATTCCCGGCTCGACAGCGGTGCAGCCATGCGACGTGACATTCTTGAAAGTTACGCCAAACGCAATTAGTAAGTAAACATAATGTTAAATTAAAGAAATCACCTTTCCAAATCTGGACAGTTACTATAAACAAATCATCGAGTGAGCCCGAAAAGCCCTCGCGGTCGCCCAGATTAGACATCTGCAAAATACATAAAGAGAAACATGAAAATTCGTTCATGTTTTCCACGGAACTAAAAAAGGGGGCCAAAAGCCCCCTTTTCTTCATTCTCCGGTCGGATGAAACTCAGAGTTTACCGAATTCGGCCTCGTAGGACGCCGTATTGCCCTCGGCCAGGAAGCGGGCCTGCTCGACCCATTTATCGCGGCGCGGACGCCCGGCAAAGGCGCCGAGCTTGCCATCGAGTTCGTCGAGATCCGCCTCGCTCCAGGCCGCGATCTGCGCGTAGGTGGTCACGCCCAGCGACACGAGGAGCTTCTGCATCTTGGGGCCCAGCCCCTTGATCTTGCGCAGGTCATCGCTCTGCGCCTCCGTAGCGGGTGCAGGAGCAGGTTCTTCCGGCGCGGGTGCAGACTCTTCCGGCGCAGGGGCAGCTGCGGGCGCATCCTCAGCCTTGGGTGCCTCGGCTTCAGGGGTCGGTTCCTGTGCCTTGGCGGCCTCCTCATCGGCCTTGTGGCTGCGCGCCTCGTCCGCCTCTTCCTGCGCCGCGACGGCAATCACTTCGCCGATTCCAGCCATGGTTCCGGCTGCGGCGGGCGGATCGATATGCGCGGGCTGCTTCTCGCGCGTGTCGGCCTCGTCAACGCCGGGCACGGGCAGGTCGTATTGCGAGGCGGGGCTCGCGGAATCTATGAGCGCCTGGTTGCGCTGGGCGGGCGCTGCGCCTTCGTCCAGCACGTCCGGGCGGTGCGTGCGCTCACCCGGCTTCTTCGATCCATGCGCGAAGATCCAGAAGGCGACCACGATCCCGATCACCAGGGCGGCAACGAAGATCAGCCAGTTGGCCTCGATCATTTGCAGCACGATATTATCCTTTTCGTTTCCATATGAGCCAGCCGATGCCCAGGCCCAGACCATACGTGAGCAGCACCGATACGGCCAGTTCCAGCCACAAGGGCATCAGCAGTCCTTTCCAAGCGTCGATTTCCGTGAAGTCCCGGAGTTGGGGCCGCGCATAGCAGCCCGCCCGCCCGATCCCAATGCCCTTGCCAGCAGGCCACGAGTTCGGGCCGGGCTTGCACGCATCAGCCCGGTCCGGGCGTGTCGATGGGGGTCGGCTTGACCGGCGCGGACACGATCACCGAAAACTCGATCCGGCGGTTGGCCGGGTCGCTCGGGCTGAGCCCGGAGATGGGCTGGCTTGCGCCCACGCCTGCCGCGCGCAAACCATCGGCCGGGATCCCGCGCCCGATCAGCGCCCAGCGCACCGCTTCGGCGCGCGCGAGCGAGAAGGCCTTGTCGACCTCGGCATTGCCCCCCTCATCGGTGTGGCCGGTGACCGCGATGATGCTGCCGACACAGGGGCGCAGCGCGCGCGCGACCTCATCGAGCAGCCGTCCACTGGCCGGATCGAGGCGCGCCGAGGACTGCGTGAAGCGGATCGTGCGGGTCTGGAGGATGCGCTCGACATCGCTCTGGCAATGGACCGCTTCGGGATTGTCCGCGCGGGTACTGGTGCGCGACCAACTGATCCCGCCGATACCCGGCACCGCCGCGATCCCGGCGGCGACCTGCTGGCGAAGGACCTGGGGCAATTCATCCCCGCCCGACAGGATCGGGTGACGCGTCAGCCAGCCGTAGCGGTCCTTGAAGGCCAGCTCGACCCCGTCGCCTCCCTCCACGCCGCTGCGCGCGGCCTGCGCCTCGCGTTCGAGCCCGGCGACAAAGCCGGGGCCGTTCAGAACCATGCCGGCGGCGGAAAGGAGCAGGCACAGGGCAGCACCTGCCCCGGCAATCAAGGCGTTACGCGGATTCATGGGCCAAGCCTAGAGCGATCGCGCGCGCCTGTCAGCCTCCAAGACCGCTCAATCGCCCTTCAATGCCCCGGCAAGCCCGACCAGCTTCACAAATTCCTGCCGCCAGTAGTCATCGGGCTGCCCGGCGAGGCGCGCCACGTCCCCCTCATCGAACCCATTGAGGAGCGTATCCCCGCGCAGATCCTGCCCGAAGGCCGCAACCGCCGCGGCAAAGGCGAAGTCGCCGCGCGGCGCCTTGGCGCTGGCCACGAGGCTTGCCGGGACCGGCCGCTCGATCAGCCTCGAGGTCGTGCCGTCCGGCAGCTTGTAGCGCAGCTTGACGAAGGCCAGTTCCTGCGCCCGGGCCTGCGCGGCCGTGTTCGGCGTGTCCTCGTAGCGCCGTTCGGGCAGCCAGCCCTTGGCACCTGTCGGCACGATCTCGTAGAGCGCCGTCACCTGGTGCCCCGCCCCGATATCACCTGCATCGACCGCATCGTTTTCGAAGTCCTCCTCGCGCAATGCCCGGTTCTCGTAGCCCAGCAGCCGGTACTCGCTGACGAGTGCCGGGTTGAACTCGACCTGGATCTTCACGTCCTTGGCGATGGTGAAGAGCGTGGAAGCCATCTGGTCGCCCAGCACTTTCTTCGCCTCGAGCGCGCTGTCGATGTAGGCGTAGTTGCCGTTCCCATGGTCAGCCACCTGCTCCATCAGCGCCTCGTTGTAGTTGCCCTGCCCAAAGCCGAGCGTCGTCAGCGTGATCCCGGCGTCGCGCTCCTTCTCGATCATCGCGATCATGTCCTCGCGGTCGGTGATGCCCACGTTGAAGTCGCCATCGGTGCCGATGAGAATGCGGTTCACGCCCCCTTCGATAAAGCTGTCCCGCGCGATGTTGTAGGCCAGCTTAAGGCCCGCAGCCCCCGCAGTCGAACCGCCCGCGCTCAGCGTATCGAGCGCGGCGCGGATCTTGCGCGTGTCGTTGGTGGGCGGCAGGACCAGCCCGGCAGCGCCTGCATAGACCACGATCGAAACACGGTCCTCTTCACCCAGTTGCCCGGCCAGACCCGAGAGCGCGGTCTTGAGGAGCGGGAGCTTGTCCGGCGCGCTCATCGAACCCGAAACGTCGAGCAGGAACACCAGGTTGGCCGGAGGTCGGCTTTCGCGTGCGATGTCATAGCCGCGAAGGCCGATACGCAGCAGGCGTGTTTCGGGGTTCCAGGGGGTTTGCGCCATGTCCGTGGTGACCGAGAACGGAGCCTCACGGCTGTCGGGCGCCGGGTAGTCGTAACGGAAGTAGTTGATGAACTCTTCGGTGCGCACCGCCCGCGCCGGGGGCAACTGGCCCTGCGTCAGGAAGCGGCGGGTGTTGGTGTAGGCGCCGGTATCGACATCGACGGAGAAGGTGGAAACAGGCGCCTGCGCCACGCGCTTCACCGCCGAGACCTCTTCGCCTTCGTATTGCTCACGCCCGGGCTGCGTGGGGACCTGCACGGGCGGTACGAAGCGGCTTTCCTGCATCGAATCCGCAAGCCTTGCCCCGGTGACGGTGACGGCCGAAGGCGCTGCGACGATACCGGGTGGTGGAGGCGCCGGAGGTGGAGGAGGTGGTGGTGGCGCGATTGCCAACGGTGGAGGGGGCGGCGCGTCCGCCACTTCGCCGCACGCGGCCAGAAGGCTGAGGCCCGAAAGCACCAGCCCCAGCCTCGCCACACGGCCCGTCAGATCCTTGCGAACCACCATAAACCAATCCCCTCGTCCCGTTGCAGGAACGCGAGAACGCCACCGCGCCCGTTAATCGCGACTGAACGAGCCCTGCACGCGACGATACGAAAGGGAAGCGGCGATCAGTCCGACTTGGTCTTCTGGAACAGCTTGCGGTCTTCCGGCCCGAAGGCCTTCTTCCATATGACAAAAAGGTAGGAACCCAAGATCGCGGGGATGCCTATCGCCAGTTCCACCCACTCGGGCAGATACTGCGTGAAGACAAAGCCGATCGCCACCGCGGGGGCTGCCGCCCAGAGCAGCGGCCAGCGCCAGTTGTTGATCGGATGGCCCAGGAACTTCGCGAGCATCTTCGCCTTCACCACCGAGGCCAGCCCCAGCGCGATGAAGAGCGCGCCCGCCGCCGCTGCGGCCTGGAACAGCGAATTGTACCCCAGGTGCTGCATGAGCAGGATCCCGGCGAACGTCAGGACCGCCTGGAAACCGATGGTCGCCAGCGACACGCCCAGGTTGCGCACACGGTGCACGTAGATCAGCGCCGCCTCGCTGACGACGGCGGTCGAGGCAACGACTTCGGCAGCAAGAAGCAGCGCCAGCGCGCCCGTCCCGCCTACGAATTCGCGCCCGATCAGGCCCATGACACCCTCGCCAGTGATGCCCAGCGACAGTGCGATGGCCGCCTGCGCGGCCATGATCCAGAAGCCCACCTGGCTGACCTGGCGCGCAATCGCACCGTAGTCCTTGCGCTTGAGCGCGCGGGTGATGACCGGCCCCAGCACCGGCTCGAAGCTGGTCTTGAGCTTTTGCGGCAAGCTCGCGACCTGCTGCGCGGCGTAGTAGACGCCAACCGCCGAGGGCGGCGCAAGGAAGCCCAGCAGCAGCACGTCGACACGGCGCGTGCCCCACTCGATCGTATCGGCCAGCGCAATCGGCATCGAGCGCACGGCGAGGCGACGCATGACGCCCACACGCGGGCGCCAGCCACGCGGCCGCCCATAAGCGCGAATGAAGGGCACGAAGGCGGTGATCGCGGCGGCAAAGATCGACGCAATATAGGCGAGCGAGAGCCCGCTTTCAGGCGCGACGAAGATCATCAGGCCTGCCATGATCGAGATCGTCCAGGGCTCGACGATGGCACGCGACCAGACCGTCGGGCTGATCTGCAGGCGATAGGCAAGCGCGGCCAGCCAGATCTCGGTCAGTGCCAGCGGCGGGATCGCGATCACCATGAGGCGGTCGATCTGGGTATAGGTGCCGCCCGGGAACATCGGGGCGGGCACGAACCAGAAGAACAGCGCCGCCGCACACGAGGCCAGAAGCGAGACCGCCACACCATCGAACACGGTGTTGGCGGGCAGTTCCTTGCCTTCCGCCTCACTCATGCGCTGGGCAAGACCGCGCTTCTCGCCCATCGTGCAGACCATCGCGGTCAGCTCGATGATGACGAGCGCGGAAGCAAAGCGACCAAGCGCAGCGGGCCCATAGGCCGCCGCCCGCCCGGCGATGAACAGGAAGGGGATGCGCGCGGCGAGGCGCAGGAAAAAGCCCAGGAAATTTGTGCGCCCGCCCTTGGCCAGAGCGGCGATATCATCGCCGTCCTGCTTGTCCCGGCCAGCCTCGTCGCGCGAAACGGTGTCGTTCAACCCAGGCGCTCCTGCTCCGAGCGCAAGGGGCGCGAAAGGATATCGGCGACAACTTCGCCCGCAGGCGCGGCGCCTTCGAGAAGACGGCGGACCGCGGCGACGATGGGCATGTCTAGCCCCTCGCGCCGCGCAAGATCATCGAGGATCGGCGCCGTGGCCGCCCCTTCGGCGACCGAACTCTTGCCCGCAAGCGCCTCGGCGGCGCTCTTCCCCTGCCCGAGCGCCAGGCCCAGTGAGAAGTTGCGGCTCGAGGTCGAGGAACAGGTCAGCACCAGGTCGCCCAGACCGCACAGGCCCGCCAGCGTCTCCGCGCGGCCCCCGCGCGCAAGGCCAAAGCGCTGCATCTCGGCATAGCCGCGCGCGATCAGTGCCGCACGCGCATTCTGGCCAAGGCCCAACCCCTCGGCCACGCCGCAGGCAATCGCCAGCACGTTCTTGATCGCGCCGCCGATCTCGGCCCCGATCACATCGTCGGAATAGTAAGGCCGGAAGGCCGGGCTCGCGATCAGGGGCGCAAGCCGCTGCCACTGCGCCTCCCCGCCCGAACAGGCGAGCGTGATGGCCGTGGGCAGACCCGCGGCGACTTCATGCGCGAAGGTGGGCCCCGAAAGCACGGCAAGACGGCTGCCCGGCGCGGCCTCGGCCGCGACCTCGGCCATCAGCCGCCCGCTGGACGCCTCGATCCCCTTGGCGCAAAGCACCAGATCGCGCTCTGCGGCAGGCAGCTGCCCGATCACCGAAGCGAGGAACTGCGCAGGGACTACCGCCAGCAGCACCGGAAGCTGCGCCATCTCGGCAAGGTCCGAGGTTGCCCGGATCGCCGGATCAAGCTCGGCGCCCGGCAGATAGGTGTCGTTGACGCGGGTTTCATTAATGCGCGCGGCAAGATCCGCCTCGCGCGCCCAGAGCTTCACCTCCTGGTTGCCCGCGCGGGCCAGCGCCTGAGCAAGCGCCGTGCCCCAGGCGCCTGCGCCGATGACCCCGACCGCCAGACCGCTTGCTTTCGTCGTCGTCATGCCTTCACTCCGGCTCCGCGCACCGCCTCGGCATCGGGATCGAGCGGCCAGCGCGGCCGCGCGGAGACGTCGAGCGGATCGCTCTGCCCCAGCGCATGGCGTTCCACACCCGCCCAGGCGATCATCGCCGCATTGTCCGTACACAGCTTGAGTGGCGGGGCGATGAACGGCAGCTTGAAATCGGCGGCCAGTCTTTCCAGCGCCGTGCGGATCGCGGTGTTCGCCGCAACCCCGCCCGCGACGACGAGGGCCGTCGGCTCAACATCCGCGATGCCCTTGAGCGCGCGGCGCGTGCGGTCGATGATGCACTCGATCGCGGCCTGCTGGAACGAGGCGGCGATATCGGCATCGCTGTACTCGCCCGACTGGTGCGCGCGCAGGACCGCGCTCTTGAGACCGGCGAAGGAGAAATGCGGCTCCTTGCTGCCCTTCAAGGGGCGCGGCAGCGGCACGGCCTTGGGATCGCCACTCGCAGCCAGGCGCTCCAGCGCCGGACCGCCGGGATAGCCCAGCCCCAGCACCTTGGCCGACTTGTCGAAGGCCTCGCCCAGCGCATCGTCGATGGTCGTTGCAAGGCGGCGGAATTTGCCCACGCCCTCAACCAGCAGGATCTGGCAGTGCCCGCCCGAAACGAGCAGCAGGAGATAGGGATAGGCCAGACTCGCATCGGCCAGCCGGGGCGAAAGAGCATGGCCTTCCAGGTGGTTGATCGCGATCAGCGGCTTGCCTGTCGCCATCGCCAACGCCTTGGCCGAGACCAGCCCGACCATGACCCCGCCGATCAGGCCCGGACCTGCCGTTGCGGCAATCGCGTCGACCTCGTCCAGGCGCATTCCGGCATCGGCCAGCGTACCCTCGATCAACGGCGCAAGGCGCTCAACGTGCGCGCGCGCGGCGATCTCGGGCACGACGCCGCCAAAGGGCTTGTGCTCCTCGTCCTGCGACGCGATGCGCTGCGCCAGGATCGTGCGGTCCGCCGTCACCAGCGCTGCGGCGGTCTCGTCGCACGAGCTTTCTATTCCGAGGACAATCGTCATCCTCACGCTACCTCGCTCACTTTGGCCGAACGACCTTTTCCTTGAAGCGCCCAGGCGCTAGCACGGTTTCCACGATGACTACCCAGACCACCGCGCCCAATCCGCGCTTCCGCCTCGGCACCCGCCGCTCGCCTCTTGCCATGGCTCAGGCCGAAGAGGCCCGCGACCGCCTGGCTGAGGCGCATGGAATCAATCCTGCGCATATAGAGATCGTGGCCGTGACTGCCAGCGGAGATCGCATCCAGGACCGCGCTCTGGCCGAAATCGGGGGAAAAGCGCTCTGGACCAAAGAGCTCGACGCCTGGCTGGCCGAAGGGAAAATCGACTTTTCGGTGCATTCGGCCAAGGATGTGGAAACGCTGCGCCCCGAAATCTTCGCCATCGGCGCGGTGCTCCCCCGCGAGGACGTGCGTGACGTGCTCGTGGGCGCGGCCAGCATCGCCGCGTTGCCTTCGGGCGCCGTTGTTGGGACGAGCGCGCCGCGCCGGGCTGCACAGCTTCTCCACGCCCGGCCGGACTGCAAGGTGGTGACCTTCCGCGGCAACGTCGCCACGCGCCTGGCCAAGCTCGCCGCGGGCGAGGCCGACGCAACCTTCCTCGCCGCCGCCGGTCTCAAGCGCCTGGGCGAAACCGGCACGGGCCACCCCCTCGATGAAGAGGACTGGTTCCCGGCCCCCGCGCAGGCCGCGATCCTGATCGAGTGCCGCGCCGACGATGCGCGCACCGCCGCCTTCCTCTCGGCCATCGACGATGCGCCCAGCCGCGCCGCGGTTCTGGCCGAACGCGCCCTGCTCGAAGGGCTTGGCGGCAATTGCCACAGCCCGATTGCCGTTCTCACCCGCCATGAAGGCGAACAGCTCCACATGCGCGCGGCGATCTATGCCCCGGACGGCGGCGAGCGGATCGAAGGTGAGGCCCGCTTCGCCTCGGGCAACCTGAAGGGCCCCGCCGACCTTGCCGCTGACCTCCTGTCGCGCGCAAGTCCGGCCGTTACCGTGCATTTCGCCGGCCCGCCAGCGTGAGCGCCCCAGGCGCCTCCCTGCCCCTCCCCGTCCTCATCCTGCGGCCAGAGCCCGGCGCGCAGGCAAGCCTGGAAGCCGCGCGCAAGCTGGGCCTCGCCGCCGAAGCCTACCCGCTCTTCGAAGTCCGCCCGCAAGCCTGGGAGGCCCCGCCCGCCGACGATATCGACGCGCTCGTCCTAGGAAGCGCGAACGCGCTGCGCCATGGTGGCGGCGCGCTCGACCTCTATCGCGGAAAACCCGCCTACGCGGTCGGCCAGAAGACCGCCGAGGCCGCGCGCGCAGCCGGGCTCGACGTGGTCGGTACCGGCCGGGGAGGCCTGCAGTCCGTCCTCGACGCACTGGCGCCCGAACACCGCCGCCTGCTGCGTCTTGCCGGGCGCGAACGGGTGGCGCTTCACTTGCCCGGGGGCGTCACCATGACCACCCGCGAGGTCTACGCCAGCGAGGCGCTGCCTGCCCCTGAGGCCCTGCGGCAACGCCTGCGCGATATGACGCAAAGCGCTGTCCTGGTTCTTCTCCACTCGGGCGAAGCGGCGGCCCGCTTCGAGGATCTATGCCGGGAATGGGGCCTAGCGACAGACGCCATTCATCTCGTGGCCATCGGCCCGCGTGTATCCGCGCGACTCCATAGCCCGTGGGGGAGTGTACGCTGCGCCCCCGAACCCAGCGACGCCGCCTTGCTGGCCTTGGCCGCACAGATGTGCCAAGAGGCTTTCTCGGGATCGATACAAGTAGACAACCAGACCTGATGCCAGACCTGATGCAGGACTTCGAGACACAACCCCTCGCGCGCGAAACCGTGCCGGGACCACGCCCCCGTTCGCGCGGCGGCATGGTCTTCGTCGCCTTCGTCGCCTTCCTGCTGGGCGCCGCCTTCGTCGCCTGGGCGTCCTCGCGCGGATGGCTCGAACAGGTCCTCCCCACGGCCGAAGTGTCCGAGGCACCGGCTGCGGAAACGGCCGTTGTCGGTGAGGCCGTCGATATCCCCGATCCCCTGCCCCTGCCGAGCCCCGGCGCTGGGCGCCCTTCGCCCGAGCAGCTTGCCGCGCTCGGCACGATGGAAGGGCGTCTCGCGATGATCGAAAACCGCCTCTCGCGCATCGATTTCGAGACCGACGCCGCCTCGGGCAACGCCGCACGCGCCGAAAGCCTGCTGATCGCCTTTGCCGCACGCCGCATGGTCGATCGCGGCGAGCCGCTGAGCTACGTCGCCGACCAGCTGCGCCTGCGCTTCATGGACGCCCAGCCCCGCGCGGTCGAAACGATCATCGCCTTTTCCAAGGAGCCGGTGACAATCGACGAGTTGAGCGCGCGGCTCGAGGCCCTCTCGCCTGAACTGAGCGTTTCGGGGCGCGACATCAGCTTCTGGGACCGCGTCCGGGGCGAGCTCTCCTCGCTGTTCACGGTGCGCCGCGATTCCGCCGCGCTGGTCTCGCCCCGCGCCCGGATCGAGCGCGCGCGCATCATGCTGACCGCGCGCCGCATTGACGGGGCTATCCGCGAAGTGGAACGCCTGCCCGGCGCAGAGGCTGCACACAACTGGATCGCCGATGCGCATCGCTACGAGAACGCCCAGAAGGCGCTGAGCCTGCTCGAGACGACCGCCATGCTCGAACCCCGGCGCCTCAAGGACGCCGAGGGCCGCTCCATCGACCAACCCAGCCCGCTTGCAACGCCCAGCCAGGGAAGCCCGACGCAAGCCGCTGAGGATGACGCCGGATCGGGCGAAGACTGAGCCCGAGAGAGCACCGGACATGACTGACACATCCGACCAGAGCCGGGCCGATCCGATGGAGGACGCCCGGCTTGAGGCGCTTGCGCGCTATTCCCTGACATCCGAACCGGAACAGGACTTCGACGACATCGTCGCGATGGCCGCGGAAATCTGCGACGTCCCCATCGCTCTGGTCAATATCATCGAAGCCGAGCGCCAGTTCTTCAAGGCGCGCATCGGAATGGACATTTCCGAAACCCCGCGCGATGTCTCGATCTGTCAGTTCGCAATCCGCGGGGATGCCCCCTTCATCATTCCCGATGCCCGCCGTGACCCGCGCTTCGCGGACAATCCCTTCGTGACCGCAGAGCCGGGCATCCGCTTTTACGCAGGCTTTCCCCTCGTGACCCGCGACGGGCATGCGCTGGGCACGCTATGCGTGATCGACCACGAGCCGCGCACTCTGGATGCCCAGCAGATCCGCATGCTGCGGATACTCGCGCGCCAGGCGATGTCGCAGATCGAACTGGGCGCCGCGCTGGAAAAGAGCCGCGCCGCCCATGCCGAAGCCGAGCGCCTGCGCGCAGGCCAGCACGAAATCGCCATGGAAATGACCCACAGGGTCAAGAACACCCTTGCCATCGTGCAGTCCATCGTGGCGCAGACACTGCGCCGCAGCCCCGATGTCGAGCAGGCGCGCAAGGCCATCGATGCACGCCTGCTCACACTGGCACGGGCACAGGATGTGCTGACCCGTTCGGCACTCGATGACATCGACATGCGCGCGCTCATCGCCGCGGCATTGGCACCGCATATGCAGGGCGAGAACGACCCGCGCTTCGTGCTGTCCGGCCCGCCGCTGCTCCTTGGCGCACGCCAGGCGCTGGGCCTCGCGCTTGGGCTCCACGAACTGGCTACGAACGCGACGAAATACGGTGCACTCTCCCAGTCGGGCGGCACCATCGCGCTCACCTGGAACGGCGCGGACGCAGCCTGCACGCTCGAATGGTCCGAACGGGGCGGCCCGCGGGTCGAGATGCCCACCGAGCGCGGCTTCGGCTCCACCCTGATCGAACGGATCGTTGCAGGCTATTTCGAAGGCAAAGCCCGGCTCACGTTCGCCCCTGAAGGTGTGCACTTCACGCTGTCGGGCCGGGCACGTCGGCCGGAATCCCGAAGCTGACCGACAATCGCGCGCAAAATGCCAAACTTGCGGGAAAAGACTCGAAGATCAGAAAGACGTATCCGAGGGCCATCGCCCTCGGGCTCCCCGAACTGTCGAACTCAAGGCTCTCGCGCCGCGTTGGCTGAGAAAGGTGAGGTCGCCGAGTTTGGGGTCAAGGGGTCAAGGGGTCATAACCCCTTGAGGAATTCACTTCCAACTACCCATTGGCGGCCCCTCTGAACGGCGTCCTCGTCCCTAGCCTTGCAGAAGCTCGGGAAGCTTGCCCGACATGCCCCGCGCCTCGTCCATGAAGAAGCGCTTGAGGGCGGGCAGACGTTGGACCGCGCCCATGCCCAGGCGGCGCACCGCGCTCGGCACGCGGCCCGGAATGCCGAACAGGCGGGTGAGTGTATCCGTCGCGGCCATGACCATGACCGAATCGAGGCTGCGCCACTTCTCGTAGCGCGCCAGCAGCTGCGCATCGCCCGGTTCGAGCCCCAGGCGCATGCCCTCGCTCAGCACCTCGACCAGCGCGCCCACGTCGCGCAGGCCCAGGTTGAGGCCCTGCCCGGCAATCGGGTGCATGCCATGCGCGGCATCGCCGATGACCGCGAGGCGCTCGTCGACCACGTTCACCGCGTGATGGAAGCGCAAGGGGTAGCTCATGCGCGGGGCCGAGAGTTCGATATCGCCAAGGACACCGTGCATCTTCTCCGCGACTTCGCTGAGGAACATCGCATCGTTCATCGCGATGACGCCCTTTGCGTCCTTCTCCGCAACGGTCCAGACCAGCGCGCTGCGATGGCGCCCCTGCGCATCATCGAGCAGCGGCAGCAGCGCGAAGGGCCCGGCGGGATAGAAGATTTCCCAGGCCGTGCCGCCGTGCGGCTTGGAGTGGAAGAGACCCGTCACCATCGCGCGGTGCTGGTAGTCCCACTTCGCCATCGAGAACCCCGCCTCATCGCGCGTGGGCGACTGGCGCCCTTCGGCGGCGACGAGCAGCGAGGAGGTGAGGATGCGCCCGTCGCTCAGCTCGACTTCGACACCGTGAGGCCCGCGATCCCGGCGAACCGCCTCGGTCTTCACGTGCCAGGCGATGTTGGGCTCGTCCTTGGCCGCCTCGAACAGCGCGATGCGCAGGTCACGGTTGGCGTACATGCGGCCCAGCGTGCCCTCATCGGGCTTGGGCTGGAAATCGATCCGGCCCGGCTTCATGCCGTCGGTCACCGCGATCGAATCGATCGCGCAGCCCAGCGGCTCGAGCCGCTTGCCAAGGCCGATATTGCAGAACAGGTTCCAGCTTGCGGTCGAGACCGCCGAGGCGCGGCCGTCCGCGCCCTCGGCGACGAGGTCCGCCGGGTCGGCGCGGTCGATCACATGGCTGGAGATCCCGGCCCGGGCCGCGGCCAGCGCCAGCGTCATGCCAACGAGACCACCGCCCAGGATGATGAGATCGCGGCGCTCCTTCGCGCCAGTCGGGATGCGTGTATCCGAGTCGCTCATGAAGAGCAGCTATCGGCCTCCGACGCATCAATGTCGAGACATCTTCCATCCCACGTGCCCTCGGGAGCGGAGAGCCCGACGGTGGCGGCAAGAGTAGGCGCGATATCAACGGTTTCGACAGGATCGGGCTGCTCGAAACCCTGGATCCCGGCGCGCCAGAACAGCATCGGCACGCGGCGGTCGTAGTCCCACGGGCTGCCATGGCTGGCGACCTTGAAGGGCTTCGCCTTGCCGGGCACGATCCCGCGGCGGGTCAGCATCTGCACTTCGCCCGAACGGCCCGGCACATAGGAGGCGCGCACCTTCTGAAGGTCCGTCCAGTCCTGCGGCGCGCCTTCGGGCATCGGCTCGGCCATGATCTCCTCATGCGCGAAGGCGGCCTCGATCTGCGGGTTGGCGCGCAGGACGTCGAGCAGGCTTGCCACCACGGTCTGCTTGCTCTCTCCCGCAAGGTCGGGCGCGAGCCACACGCTGCCCGATTCCCCGGCGCCGTAGAAGAGGTGTCCGCTGGGAACAGTCACGCCGGTGCGTCGAGCCACTTCAGCCTCGAGCGCGGCGGCACTCAGCGAGGGATCGACGCGGCCCGCATGCGGGTTACCGCGCAGCTGCTGGCGCTCGGGCGCATCGAACCCGCCGTGGTCGGCGCTCAGCACCACCTCGTAGTCGATCCCGCGTGCGTCGAGCGCGTCGAACAGCGTGCCGAGCGCGGTGTCGAGCGTGTTCATCTGGATGCACATTTCCACGCCCTCGGTACCGAAGGCATGCCCGACCTTGTCGGTGGAGGAGAAGCTGACCGAGAGCACGTCGGTGACACCGTCCTTGCCCATGCCCAGCTCATCAACGAGGCGTACGGCCATGTCGGCGGTGGCGAGATCGCCGCGCGGGCTCTCCGAAAAGGCTTCGTAGTCGCCCGCCTTCAGCGGGAACTTGTAGGTACCGATGGTGAAATCGCCGATGGGCGTAGCGCGGTCGAGACGCGAACAATCGCCCGGAACCGGCATCTCCGGGGCCCCGGCCGCGACCTTGCGGGCGATCTGCGCATTATACTGCGCAACGCTCTTCGAAACCTTGCGGTCGAGGAAGGTGGTGTAGCCCTCCTCGCCGAACCAGTAGACGGCATCGGTGTCGTGCCCGCTCATCATCACGGCGGCGCGGTCCTTGACCGAGACCGCCGCGTTGATCGTGCGGGGATCGCGCGTCTTCATGAGGTCGCCCAGCGTCGGCGCCTTGAGATGCACGGGGCTGACCACCGGCTTGTCGGAGGAACTGCGCGGATCGCGCTCGTCCTCGACGCAGTAGATTTCCTTGTCGGCGCGCGCGAGCGCAGGGTCCATCCAGCCGTTCGCCGGAATGCCGGTGCGCGCGGGGTGAACGCCGGTCAGGAGCGTGGAGTGCCCCGGGCAGGTCTCGGTCGCGGCGTGCGACTGGTAGCCCGAGGGAAACACGACACCATCCAGCAGGCGCGTGAAGCCCTTGGAGAAGCGCTGGCGGTACTGCGCGAAAAGGTCGGAGGAGAACTGGTCGACCGAGATCGCCACGATCAGCTGGGGCGCGGCCCGGGCTTCGGGCGCGGCGTCCTGGGCAAGGGCCGGTGTGGCCATTGCAGCCGTGGCAAGGCCAGTCGCAAGAGCGAGGGTGGAAAGGCGCAGGCGCATGGGTGTTCCTTGAATTGTCGGCGCGCACCGGGCACAGGCGGGAGGGCCGACAATTCCGAAGGGAACGAACGGCCGGGATCTCGCACGTGGGGCGCAAGGTAAGTTCTATGAATTCGCGTCGTTATAGCCTGTTTTTGACACGTATATGTCAACTCCTTGCCGCACTCACCCTGCTTGTCCTGGCCCCGGTGGCCCTGGCCGCCCCCAACCATATCGCGGCCACACTGGTAGCCGCGCCCGGCGCCGAGGCGGGCGAGGAGACGACTTTGGCCATCGCCATGAGTCCTGAAAAGGGGTGGCACGGCTACTGGCTCAATCCGGGCGATGCGGGTCTGGGCATGCAGCTCGACTGGAGCCTGCCCGAAGGTGCGCGCGCTGGCGAACAGCGCTACCCGGTGCCGCACACGCTGCTTGTCGCGGGACTGATGAACCATGTCTACGAGAGCGATTACGCGGTGCTCGTCCCCCTGACGCTGCCCGCAAATGCCAAGCCCGGCGCGCGCATCCCGGTACGCGTCAAGGCGCAGTGGCTGGCCTGCACCGAGGAAATCTGCGTGCCCGAGCGCGCCGAGCTTGCGACCGAGGTGGTGCTGGGCCAAGCGGACGCCAAGGCCGAAGCCAAGTTTGCCAAATGGCAGCGCGCGCTGCCCGCCCCGCTCGACGCGCCGGCTACCAAGGCGCTGGACGCCAAGACGCTGCGCCTCGCCATCCCGCTCCCCGCCTCGGTCGAGCTGGAAAACCCGCATGTCTTCCTCGCCCAGGACAAGGTGGTCAACTACGCCGCCCTGCAGACCTTCGCCCGCAAGGACGACACCCTCCTCGTCACCATCCCGCGTGCCGACTTCGCGCCGCGCGATCCCGAGGTTCTTGACGGCGTGCTCAAGCTCGACGGTTTCGGCAATGGCCTCGCTTTCACCGCGAAGAACGGCGCGGTCCCTACAGGCGGAACCCCGCTCAAGGGCGCGGACACGCCCGAGTTGCCCGCCCTGCCCTGGCTGCTGCTGGCCGCGCTGGCGGGCGGCCTCCTCCTCAACGTCATGCCCTGCGTCTTCCCGATCCTTTCCTTGAAAGCCCTCTCGCTCGCGCGGGCGGGCGAGAGCGAAGCGCACGCCCGGATCGAGGGGCTGGCCTATACCGCGGGCGTCGTCGTCGCCTGCCTTGCCCTTGGCGGCGTTCTTCTCGCGCTTCGCGCCGGGGGCGAACAGGTGGGCTGGGCATTCCAGCTCCAGGAGCCGGTCGTGGTCGTCGCGCTGCTGCTGCTGGCCGCCACGATCACCGCCAATCTCCTGGGCCTCTTCGAGTTCGCTGTTCCCGGCTTTGCCAGCGAGGGCAGTCCGCAGGGCGCCTTTGCGACCGGGCTTCTGGCCGCCTTCGTCGCGACGCCCTGCACCGGCCCCTTCATGGCGAGCGCAATGGGCGCAGCGCTGCTGCTGCCGGTGGTGCCCGCCCTTGCGCTCTTTGCCGCGCTGGGGCTGGGGATTGCCCTTCCCTTCCTCGCGGTTGCCTTCGTGCCTGCGCTGCGCACGCGCCTGCCCCGCCCCGGCAAGTGGATGACCACCTTCCGGCGCTGGATGGCGCTGCCCATGGGCCTGACCGCGCTCGCGCTGGGCTGGCTGGTCTGGAAGGTCGGGGGCGAGGTCTACTTCGCCGTCACGCTGCTCTTCGCGGTGCTGCTGGTGCTGGCGCTGTTCGGGGTGGGCCGGGCGCAGCGCAAGGGGCGCAAGGCCCGTCCGGCCGCGCTGCTGGCGCTGTTCGATGCGCTTGCCTGCCTTGCGCTGCTACCCGCGGCCGCGCCTGAGCCGGTCGAGGCCGCCTCGATCCTCGCCACCCGCCCCTTCAGCGCCGAGGCCCTCGCTGCCGCCCGGGCGGACGGCAAGCCGGTCTTCGTGTGGATGACGGCGGACTGGTGCCTGACCTGCAAGGTCAACGAGAACGTCGCCATCGAGCGCGAGGAAACCCGAGCCGCTTTCGAGGCGGCCGGTGTCGTCGTCCTGCGCGGCGACTGGACCCGGCGCGATCCCGAGATCACCCGCTACCTGACCGAGCAGGGAGCCGCCGGTGTCCCGCTCTATGTCTGGTACCCGCCGCAAGGTCCGGGCGAAGTGCTGCCCCAGGTGCTGACGCCCACGCTTCTGGCCGAAAGAGCGGCCGGCGGCTGAGTGCTCGAACCCGACGTCTGAGGGCGAAGTACAGGCCTTGCGGGAACCCCACGGCCATTCTGCGGTTGCATTGGGTAGATCACGAAATTGCGCTGCCCGTTTTCCCGCGTTTGCCGGACACGCGCCGCGCTCTACCCGGAGGTGTGCCGTGACCGACCTGCCCATGGCCGAATGGCTTGCCAACCTGATCCTCGCGACCGGTGTCGCGATGCTGCTGGGGAGCGTGGGCCTTGCAACGCTAGGCTACCTACGCGCGCGCAAGCGCATGGCCCGCCCCCAGGCGACAAAAGCCGATGTCGCCCCGGCACCTCTATCTCAAGATGAGGAAGCTCGCCCGCGTGCGCCGCTGCTGCCCGAGCAACGCCAGCGCTTCATCCGCGACTGGCGCGCCCTTCAGGCGCACGCGATCGCGAGCCCGGCCGACGCCCTGATCCTGGCCGACGTGCTGGTCGCGCAGGTCCTGCATGCCTGCGGCCATCCCCTCATGCTCGAGCGCGCCCACACCACCCTTGCCGCGAGTGACAGCATGTCGCGCGAGGAAGAGATCGCCCACACCTACCTTCTCGGCCACGCCAGCGTGACGCGCCTCGCGCAAGGGTGGCCCTGTGAGGACGAGATCCGCATCGCCCTTGCCCGCTATGAACTGGTGTTCGACGAACTCGTCAACGAGCCGGACGAGGACGCTCCCGCCTTTACGTTGCACCGGGGACGGATCGTCGCGCTCGACAGCCCCTCCGCGCCGCGCCTCGACGGATAGTTCACCTCCCCCGCACCAAAAGAAAAGGACATGGCCCCACCGGGAAGCCATGTCCTTTTCCGTATGCAGCCTCAGGAAAGGCTCGTGTGAGGGAGGGGGATTACTCGCCCTTCTCGAAGGCTGCACTGATGCGAAGGGTCACTTCGTCGCCCACGGCGGGGACGTAGTTCTTCACGCCGAAGTCCGAACGGGTGATCGTGCCCGTTGCGTTGAAGCCCAGGGTGTAGGCCTTGCTCATCGGGTTCACGCCGCCCGCATTGAAGCTGGCGTGGAGCGTCACCGGCTTGGTCACGCCGTGGAAGGTCAGGTTGCCGGTCACGTCGGCGGTGCGCTCGCCGGTGCGCGTCACCTTGGTCGAGACGAACGTGATCGTCGGGTACCCCTCGGCGTCGAACCAGTCAGCCGAGACGAGCTCCTCGTCGAGCGTTGCGTTGGTGGTGCTGACGGTTGCGACGGGGATCGAGACGGCCAGCTTCGTGTTCTCGATCTTGGCGGGGTCGATCGAAAGCGAGCCCGTCACATCGGCGAATTCACCGTACCACTCGGAAAAACCGAAGTGCATGACCGAGAAACCAACTCGGGTGTGCGAGGTCTCGACCTTGTAGGAGCCGGCCTGCGCGGCGGCGGGCGCGGGATCGGCGGCCTGTGCGTGGAGGATGGCGGGAACCGAGGCCAGCAGGGCTGCCGGGATCAGGGCGGACTTCAGGAACGAACGGGTCATGTGAAAAACTCCTAGAGGGGGGCTGGGCTGACAGGCTCAGGCGAGCTTGGTGATCGCGGCCTTGGCGTCGGCAATCGCGCTGGCGGCGGCTTCGGGTCCGAAGGCCATGCCCTCGGCGGTCACGACTTCGACGTCGGTCACGCCCATGAAGCCGAGCAGGCCCTTGAGGTGCGGCATACCGAAGATGACGCCCGCGTCATCGTCGTACTTGCCCGCACGCGACTGGGCGACGATCGCCTTGGTGTTCTTCACCAGGCCCTCGGGACCCTGTTCGGTGTACTGGAAGGTGGTGCCGGCGCGCAGCACGTAGTCGAACCAGGCCTTGAGCGTGGAGGGCAGACCGAAGTTGTAGATCGGAAGGCCGATCACCAGCACGTCGGCGTCCATCACTTCAGCGATCAGCGTGTCCTGCAGGTCGCGCGCTTCGAGCGAGGCGTCGGTCATCTTGTCGCCGACGGGAGCCGCGCGGCCGATGCCGACCAGGCTGCCCGAGTTGATGTGGGGAACGGGGTCGGTGTCGAGGTTACGCTCGACGACAACGGCGTCCTCGCCCAGCTCGGCAAGGTAGGTGTCGATCAGCTGGTTGCTGACGGAAGCGGCGCCGGTGGCGGCCGAACGGACGACGAGGTACTTGGTCATGGTGCTTCTCCGAATTTGACAAGTGGCGGCAAACAGTTGGGGGGCGGTTGCGGGGGGATCCGTTTGCCGCCGGGGCTTCGCTGGAAGCTCGTCCATGGAGATAGTCCTGCTGGTTTTGCATGACCATTGGCGATATGAGCATAGTCTCCATGCAAAAACGGATAGAAGGCGCCGCCGGGGTGGGACGATGAACTGGGACGACATCCGCACTTTCCTCGCCATTGCGCGGGCGCGCAGTCTTTCGGGCGCCGCCCGCGAACTGGGGCTGAGCCAGAGCACGATGAGCCGCCGTCTCGTCGCGCTGGAGGAGCGCAGCGGTGCCCGCCTCCTGCTCAAGACCCCGCACGGCTACGAACTCACCCCGCTGGGCGAAAGCGTGCTCGCCAACGCGCAGCGCATGGACGAGGATGCGATGGCGCTGGAGCGCGTGGTGCAGGGCCGCGATGTCGCGCTCTCCGGGCTGGTGCGGCTCACCACGGTCGAGACGCTGGCCAACCGGCTCATCCCCATTGCCGCGGCCAAGCTGCGCGAGGACTATCCGGGCATCACCATCGACCTGCTCTCCGACACCCGCTCGCTCAGCCTGATCGAGCGCGAGGCCGACATCGCGATCCGCATGGTGCGCTTCGAACACAACGAACTGATCTCGCGGCGCATGGGCACGATGGTCTGCGCGCTCTACGCCAGCCCCGACTACCTTGCCGCACACCCCGAACCGCTCACCGATCCCGGCCACCGCCTGATCACCGTCATGCCCGACATGGCCCACCAGGCCGAGGCGCGCTGGCTGCTGGAAAAGGCCCCCGAGGCGCAGGTCGTCTACCGCAGCAACAGCCGCGACGCGCAGGCAGGGGCGGTGCACGAAGGGCTCGGCATTGCCTGCCTGCCGCAGTACCTCGCCGAAACGATGCCCGGCGTCGTGCGCCTGAAGGACGCAGGCCTTGGCCCCGCGCGCGAGATCTGGCTGGGCGTCCACCGCGACCTTCGCGACATGCCACGCATCCGCGCCGTCATCGACGCGCTCGATGCCGCCTTCAAGGCCGAGCGGCTGCGCTTCCTCGTCGCCTGAACGCCCTTCCCAACCGCTCTGCGCCGCCCCATATCAACGTCAAGGAGATCGCCCCATGACCAGCCTCGAAAGCAAGATCGTCGTCTGCCCCTCCTGCGGCGCCTCGAACCGCGTCCCCACCGCAAAGCTGGGCGCAGGTGGCACCTGTGGGCGCTGTCACGCCGCCCTCTTCACCGGCAAACCCCTGGTGCTGACCTCGGCCAACTTCGATGCTCATGCAGGCAAGGGCGACCTTCCTCTGCTCGTCGATTTCTGGGCCAGCTGGTGTGGCCCCTGCCGCCAGATGGCCCCCGCCTTCGAGGCCGCCGCCGCCCGGCTCGAACCCATGATGCGCTTGGGCAAGCTCGACACCGAGGCCGAGCAGGCGATTGCCGGGCGCTACGCGATCCGCTCGATCCCGACCATGGTGCTTATTCACAAGGGCCGCGAAATCGCGCGCCAGTCAGGCGCGATGCCGCCCCAGGCCATCGTGCAATGGGCGCAAGGCGCGCTGATGGGAATGGCTGGCTGAGCGGATCATGCTTGAAAAATGGAAGGCAAATGCGCGCTGGATCGCCAACAGGGCCTTCTGGATCGTCTGGTTCTCGATCCCGGTCGCCATGAAGGCCTTTCTGCCCTCGCTGGAGGACAACTCGCTCATGATCCTGCCATGGGCCGGGTATATCTACCTCAGTTCGCGTTTGCTGGCGCCACGCGGGCTGGCCTTCTTGCGGCCTCGTACGCGGGAAGATCTCGCCATGGAATATGGCGGAGAACGGACCTGGGACGCCATGTGGCTGAACGAGCGCATCGCGCATCTTCTGTGGCCCTATGCCCTCCTGATCCCGGTCGGCGCATTCTTGATCCATCACCCACCGTTCGAGGACGGGCTGATCCGCTACAACATCGGCTATCTTGAAGAGACCGCCCAACTGCCGGGCGGCTCGCCATGGCTGGACGCTATCGGACAGTCCATCCGCTACCTGCCCGGGCTCGGCTTCATTGCGCTCGGGCTGTTCAAGATGCTCCGACGCTGGCGCTGGCGCGATGGTAATCCGCGAGACTAGAGAATGTCCGCCACTCCGGCCAGGCTCTCCCTCAGCTTGGTGAGGGCCTGCGCCTTCAACTGGTGGACGCGCGGGACGCTCACCTGCAGGACCTCGGCGATCTCGGAGAGGTTCAGTTCCTCCACGAAATAGAGCGAGATGACGAGCCGCAGGCGTTCGGGCAGATCGCCCAGCGCCGCGATCACTGCCTCGCGCATCTCCGCATCGGCCAGGATATCGAGGCTGTCGCGCTCCTCTGTGGCAAAGGCCAGGTTCTGGTCGGAATAGACCTCGTCGATGGATTCAAAGCGCATGGGCTGGCTGGAATCCTGCATCGCGGCAAGGTCCATTTCGGCCATGCCCAGCGCCTCGGCCAGTTCGGCCAGCGAAGGCGCGCGGCCCAGCGCGGCGCGCAGTTCGTGCTCCTTGGCCTCGATCTTGCGGCGGCGCTCGCTGGCACCGCGCGACATCGGCACGGTCTTGCGCACGAGATCGACCATGGCGCCGCGCACGCGCAGCTTGGCGTAGGCGGCAAAGCCGTCCTCGGTCGGGCCCGAATGCTTCTGCGCGCACTCGGTCAGCGCGACGAGCCCCGCCTGCATGAGGTCCTCCAGTTCGATCCCCGGACGCCCCGTGCCGTTGACGTGCCAGGCCAGGCGGCGAACCATCGGGAGAAAGCGGCGAACGCGGTCGGCCACTTCCTCCCGATGCCCTCCCAGGCGCGGACTGCGCGCACCGACCGAGTAGGTCGGCGGCGTGAATACGGTCTGATCCTGTTTCATGCCGCCAGACTTTCAGGCGACGATGTGCCCGCGCCATCGGGTCCCGGCAGGCCCGGTGCGGGCGCACGCGGCGCGCCCACCACGTCGATGACCTCGATGGGCTGGGTGGGTGGAAGTTCGGCAATCGAGAGGACGAGGCAGCTGGGCGCGCGCAGGCGCAGCAGCTGGGCCAGCGCGCGGCGCGCGCGCGGCTGCACGACGAGCGCGAGCGGGATCGCCTGCGCCCCGCGGCTGTCGGAGAGCTCGGCAATGCGCTGGCCGATAGTGGCCGCAAGGTCGGGCTCGATCACCGGCTGTCCGGTAACCGGGTCCATCATCCCCGAGACAATCGCGCTTTCAAGCCCGGCGTCGAGCGTGACCACGGGCAGGCGCATGTTGGGTGGGCACACCCGGCCCACGATCAGCGCGCCCAGGTCCGCGCGCACCAGCTCGACCAGCCGGTCGTGCTCCACCGTCTGCTGCACCGCGCGGCTGAGCGAGGCGAGGATCGGCAGCGGGTGGGCGATGGGAATACCGTCTTCCAAGAGGCTGCGCAGAAGGCGCGTCAGCGCGGCCAGCGAAAGGGGCTGCGGCGTGATCGTCTCGATCAGGCTGCCTGCGTGGTCTTTCAGCGCATCGATCAGCATCCGAACCTCGTCCGGGCCGAGCAGGTCCTGCGGACGTTCGGCCAGCAACTGGTTGAGGTGGGTCGCGATCACCGTCCCGGCGTCCACCGTCAGGAAGCCTTCGGCGATGGCGTGGTCCCGCGCGGCGGGGTCGATCCAGAGCGCGGGGCAGCCGAAGCTGGGGTCCTGCGTCTCCTCACCCTTCAAGGTGTGGCCCTTGCGCGCCTCGCCCGCATCGATGGCGAGCACCCTGTCGGCGCGCACGCTCGATCCGCCCAGCGTCACCCCGCCCAGCACGATGCGATAATCGTGCGGCGCCATGTCGAGCGCGTCGCGCACGCGAAATTGCGGCACGATGAAGCCGAAGGCCTGACTCAGCTGCTTGCGCACGCCGGTCACGCGACTGACCAGTGGAGAGCCGTGGCGCGCATCGACCAACTGCACCAGGCCATAGCCCAGCTCGATGGTGACGAGGGTATGGTCGGAAACGTCCTCCAGCTCGATGCGCGCCGGATCGACCGGCTCGGGCACGACCTCGGCGGGCAAGGCTGCGCGCGCGGCGCGTTTTCGCAAGGCGTGCCAGAGCCACAGCGCAAGCCCTGCTGCGGGCAGGAAAATCGTCTGCGGCATGGCCGGGATGAGGCCGATGGCCCCCAGCACGACACCCACCGGCAACCAGGTTTCAGGGCTGGCGAACTGGCCGCCGATCTGCCCGGCCAGGTCACGCGTGTCGGCGACGCGGGTAACGATGACGGCGGCCGCGATGGAGAGCAGCAGCGAGGGCACCTGCGCCACCAGCGCGTCGCCGATGGCAAGAGTGATGTAGGTCTGCGCGGCATCGCCCGCCGACATCTCGTGGCTGATCATGCCCAAGCAGAAGCCCGCGATGATGTTGACACCCAGGATCAGCAGCGCGGCGATCGCATCGCCCTTCACGAACTTGGAGGAGCCGTCCATCGAGCCGTAGAAATCGGCCTCGGTCGCCACTTCGCGGCGGCGCGCCTTGGCCTCGTCAGCCGTCAGGAGCCCGGCGGCGAGGTCCGCGTCGATGGCCATCTGCTTGCCGGGCAGCGCATCCAGCGTGAAGCGCGCGGAGACTTCCGAAACGCGCCCTGCCCCCTTGGTCACCACCACCAGATTGATGATGACAAGGATCAGGAAGACGAAGATGCCGACGGCGAAGTTACCGCCGATGAGGAAGGCGCCGAAGGCCTCGATCACCTTGCCCGCGGCCTCCCCGCCCTCGTGCCCGTGAACCAGCACGACGCGCGTCGAGGCGACGTTGAGCGCGAGGCGCAGCAGCGTCGCGAAAAGCAGGACCGAGGGGAAGGAGGAGAAGTCGAGCGGCTTGTCCGCGTTCATCGCCGCCATCAGGACGGCGACCGAAAGCGCGATGTTGAGCGTGAAGGACAAGTCGAGGACGATCGCCGGGACCGGCACGATCATCAGGACGATGAGCGTGAGGATGCCGACGGGAAGCGCCAGGGCGCCCGGGTCCTGGATGCGCTTGAACAGGTTCACAGGCCGAACCTCGCGAGTTTGCCGTAGGCGTTCTTCACGTTACCCGGCAAGGCCGCCTCGGAGGCCCCGAAAGCCCCCTTGAGCGTGTCCGCCATCGAGCGGGCGGGGACGTGCGGCGCGGCGGCGGCCGGGCTGGCCCCGCCATGAAACTCCCGTGCGAGCGGCCCGAGGTTGGCGGGCATCGAACCGGCACTGCGCGCGGCAAGAAAGGCACTCGCCGACGGCATGTTCTTGCCGGGCGCGGCAAAGACCGCCGGATCGTAGGCCATCCGCAATTCGCCCCCACTTTCGTCCATGGCGCTGGCCATGCGGGTGCGCAGGAGGTTCATCACGCCGCCCACTGAACGCGCAGCGCCCGTGCCTTCGTAAAAGATTGCGCGGTTCGCCGCGGCGGCCTTGGGCAACAGTGCGGCGGCGCTCTGCCCGGGATTGCGGGCCAGCGCGCCGAGGAATTCGCCTGCGCCGGCGGCCCCCAGGAAGTGGGCCAGATAGAGCTCGGTCGCATCGGGCGCGCGGCCCAGAACCGCGGTCAGCTCCGCGCCGTTGTCGCGCGCGAGTTCCGCGGCCATGCGCGCGGAGGCATCGGCATCGTAGCGCAGCCCCAGGACCTGGCTGCGCAGGCCGGGATCGCGGATACGGCCGCCCTCGATGGCCTCGCTGACCCACGAGAGGCCGTGGCGCGCGCCGTGGCGGTCCAACGTGCCAAGCCAGGTGCCATTGGTGAACTGGAACAGCCCGGCGGCACTGGAGGTACCGGCCCGGGCCGTGGGATCGAGACCGGATTCAAGCCGGGCCTGCGCCATGAGATACTGGAAATCGACGCCGGTCGCATCGGCGGCGCGGGCAATGGCCTCACGCGCCTGTGCGTGCGTGGGCGACTGTGCGCGCACGGGTGCACCCGCAAAATTCGCTCCGACTGTACCTGAATCGCTCAAGGATGGACTCCCGAATGTCTACTCCGGGACGAGATCAGCAAGGGCCGTGCCAGATGCACCGCCAGCACACCGTTCAGGCGCGGGCGCCCGCCACGGCGTAAGTGCCCGACGCGCGGTAGAGCTGCGGGCTGCCGGTCAGCGCATCGAGACGGCGCGTGACATTGGCGGCGAGGATATTGCGCACCTGCCGGTTCACCTCGTTGAGGCGCCGTGCAGTGTCGAGCAGGCCGCGGCATTCCTCGTCGAGGTCGGCGCGCTGCAGGTGGTCAAGTTCGCTGCACAGGCGGTCCTTCGCGCCCGTGGCTCCGACGATGCCATCGAGGTCGAGCGCGGCAAGCGCCTGCCGCTCGGTCTCGAGCACGGCAAGCATCTGCCGCAAGGTGCCGGAAAGCTCGCCCCCGGTCATGTTACTTGGGTGTCCGCAGCATGACGCCCGCCGCGATCATGGCGTCGGCGATCTGGGCAGGCACGAGGGGGTAGGTGCCGGCTTCCACGGCCTTGCGGATCTGCGAGACGCGGTCGGTGTCGACCGGCGCATCGCCAGGATCAAGCGCCGCCGAAGTCTCGACGGCAGGCAGGCTCGGGGCCGGGTTCGCCTCGGGCCGGGCCGAGGCCGGGGCCGACGAGGCGACCCCTGCAAGTTCTTCACCGCCCGACGGGCGGGCCGGACGCGACGGGATCGATCCGATCGACTGCGCAGGTCCCACTTCGATAGGTGGCATTGTACCGCTCCTTCAAAAAGTCTGCTGCTCAGAACGGCGGTTTTGATCCGGCTTTAAGGGCCCTCTCGGGGCGAGGATCGAAACCTTGCGTTATCGTTTGCTTTCAAACCCAAATCCCGGCGCAATCCCGGCGCAAGTCACGGCAGGGGCACACTGACGAGACCCGGCCGCACGATGCGCGCGCGCATTTCCTCGCCACGGCCCCGCCGCCCGGTGGCCAGGCGGACCCGGATCCACGCGCCGACAGGGCCCGATTCCAGAGCCTCTCCCGGCTGTGAGACAGTAAAGCCCTGCCCCGTCACGGCGATGCTGAGGGCATCCCCGCGGTTGACCGCGTCGGGCTCACGCACAGGCGGCTGGAAAGCGGGCGGAGGCGCACTGCGTACGGGGACGAAGAGACGCCAGCCCCCGACATCGGCGCACTGGACGACGACACTGTCCTTGGAAGGGCCGCGCCAGGACAGCGCCAGACTGCTCTGGCAGCGCTGGAGACGCAGGCGCCGGTCGAGCGGCGTGATCGCCCCCCCGACCGCGCCCACGGGCGCGCCGGTGAAGGCCGCGACCTGCCGGTCGATCGCGTCGAGATCGGCGTAGGTAGCGCCTCCGGCGGCCAGCGCCATCAGGATCGTACTCAAGCTCATGCGCGGGACGTGTTTCCTTGCGAAGGGACATTTCGTCCCGGCCGGTAAGCAATCTTCATGCCAGATGCCGCCATCAACGCCGCCTTCAGCGGGGCAACCCGGCCGCATCGAACGCGAGCTCCGCCCGGATCACCCCCTGCCCCGGCTCCAGCACGATACGGGCGGCCAGCCCTGCCTCGCGCGCCTCGCCCGCCAGCGCCAGCGCGGCTTCGAGCGCCGCGGTCCGGCTCTGCACCCGCGCGGCCTCGTAAGGCGCGGTAATGGTCAGCTGCTGGCGCGGGTCGGGCGCCTGCTGGGTCAGCCACTGCGCCAAGGGCGGCGCATCGGGAAGCGCGATGTAGACAGAGAGCGGCTCGGCCCGTTGCGAGCGACCGGCAATCTCTTGCCGCATGGCCGCCGGTGCCTTGCCGCCCTCTTCGGGCGCAGGTGCCGTGCTGACCGCAGCAGCCGTGACCATGAAGAGGATCAGCGAGAGATCGGCGAGCGAGGTCTGCCAACTGACCGTGGCGCGCCCGCTCACTTGCGGCGCCCCTGTCCGTTGACTGGCGTATGAGGCTCCTCGCCATGGCGCGGCAGCGCGACGCCGACCTGGCTCTCCAGCCAGTCGAGCACTTCCTGGCGGGCCTGCTCCTCATCCGAGGCGCGGCGCGCGACCGCACGCGCGAGCGGGGCAAAGACCATGTTGCCCAGAAGCAAGCCATAAAGTGTCGTCAGCACGGCCATGGCGATCGCGCTGGTAAAGCTGCCGTCCTGCCCACTGCCCGCCGGAAGCTGGCTGAGCGAGATCAGCGTGCCGGCCAGCCCCAGCACGGGCGAAAGGTCGGCGGCCTGGTTGAGCGTGCGCACCGCGCGCATCGACCGCGCGGCCCGGCGGCGCTTGTGGGCAATGTGCGCGGCGTGGAGCGAGGCCACCGATCGCGAGCCGATCAGGGCGCCGGTTGCCTCGTCGAACTCGGCATCGCCGGAGAGGTGCGGCTCGGTGCGGATCACGCCGTCCTGGCGCAGATCCTGAACGTGAACCGCCAGTTCGGCCTTGAAGCTCGCCGCATCGAAGCGCTTGCGCAAAAGACGGCGCAGCGCGGCGCAGGCCGCACCGCTGTCGGTAAACCCGCAGCGCAGCAAAGTCGCAAGCAGCGTGCCCCCGCCCACGATCAGCGCGGACGTCGCATCGACGAGATTTTCGGGATTGATCACGGGCCGGGCTGTCCTTTGACGACGGGTCTCTTCAGCCAAGAACGGCGCGCGCCGGTGATTTTCAGGCCTGCCCCTGCATTTGCCGCCCTTCCGGCAAAGCCTTGCCGTGCACGGGCCCCACGCGGCCCACAACGCCCGTAAAGGCCCGAAATCGCGTCCCTCGCGCATTTGGCACGTGCCTTGCGAATACCGGGCCGAACCGCCGCGACACCCTGCGGCCACGACCACCCCGGCCCCCACCTGGCCGGCATACGAAGGAGCGATCATGCCGCAGGACCTCTTCGGCATTCACGGCAAGGCCCTGGAACTGCGCTCGCAGCGCATGGGCCTCATTGCCTCGAACATCGCGAACGCCGCGACGCCGGGCTACAAGGCGAAGGACATCGACTTTGCCGCGGCCCTCGGCGCCGCGCAGAACGGGACTGCGCTCGAAACGGCGGCCGAGCACGCCACCCGCTACCGCGTGCCGGTGATGCCCGCGCTCGACGGCAACACGGTGGAACTGCCCAACGAGCAGCTCGCCTTTTCCGAGAACGCGGTCGGCTATTCGACCACGCTCGAATTCATCCGCGGCCGGGTGGACACCCTCAAGCGCGCGTTGCGGGGAGACTGATCATGGCGAATTCGCCCATGACCCTCTTCACCCTCGCCCAGCGCGGCATGTCCGCACAGATGGTGCGGATGAACGCGGCGGCCTCGAACCTCGCCAACGCCGGCACCGTCTCGGCCAGCGAGGGGGAGGCCTACAAGCCGATCCGCCCCGTCTTTGCCGCCGACCTCGATGCCGCAAGCGGCCTCGCCTCGGTCGATGTGCGCGGCGTGGTGCGCGAGAACGCCGCCGCGCTGCGCCAGCACACCCCCGAGCACCCGCTGGCCGATGCCAACGGCGATGTCTGGGCCGCCCCCGTCGATGAGAACGCGGAGATGGTCGAGATGCTCGAAGCCTCGCGCCAGTACCAGAACCTGCTCGAGGCCCTCTCCACCGCCAAGCAGCTCATGCTCGAAACGATGAGGCTCAAATGACCATCACCTCGATCAACACCGGCCTGCCGACCACGCCGACCACAACGACCAGCGAGACGCCGCGCAATTCGCTTGGTGATCTGGGCCAGGCCGATTTCCTCAAGCTGATGATGACCCAGCTCCAGCAGCAGGATCCCTTCGAGCCGATGGATCAGACCGCCATGCTCGCCCAGATGGCGCAGTTCTCCTCGCTCGCGGGGACGACCGCGATGGGCGACACGCTGTCGCGCATTTCCACGCAGATGGACACGCTGAACCAGACCGGCCTTGCCACCCAGCGCGCCGTCGCGGCCCTCGCCACCCAGGTCGAGGCCCTGAACGCGGCCAACGCCAACACCGCTTCTCCCACCACCCCCGCCGCCTGAGCGCGCGCAACGAAAGCCCTGCCCGATGTCCTATTACACCTCGCTGACCGGCCTCAAGAACGCGCAGACCGACCTCAACGTCATCTCGCACAACATCGCCAACGCCGAGACCACCGGCTTCAAGAAGAGCGATACGGCCTTTGCCGATATCGTCTCCTCCTCGATCCTGACCGACCCCTCGCTCACCACCGGCATCGGCGCGCGGGTCAGCGCGATCATGCAGGAGTTCTCGCTCGGCCCCATCGAGCAGACCGGCTCGGCGCTCGACGTCGCGGTCAATGGCGAGGGTTTCTACACCGTCGTCTCCCCGCTCTCGGGTGAGACCGCATACACCCGCGCGGGCTCGTTCTCGGTCGATGGCAGCGGCTATATCCGCAATGCGCAGAACATGCGCCTGCAGGTCTTCCCGGTCGACGCCACCGGTACGATCACCTCGCTGACCACGCTTCAGGACGCGCAGATCCCCGCCCAGAACGGCGCGGGCGAGGACTTCGCCGGGGTGACCATCACCTCGGACGGCTCGGTCGTCGCGACGTACGCGGATGGTTCGAACGAGACCGTGGGCGTACTTGCGCTCGCCAACTTCATCTCGCCCCAGGGGCTGCGCCAGGAAGGCAACGCCAGCTGGACAGCCACCGGCGTCTCGGGTGCCGCGAGCTACGGCCAGCCAGGTTCGGGGCTCTACGGTTCGCTCATGGCCGGATCGCTCGAACGCTCCAACGTCGAGATCGCCGAGGAACTGGTCTCGCTGATCACCGCGCAGCGCAACTTCCAGGCGAACGCCAAGGCGGTCGATACCGCCACGCAGCTCTCGCAGACCATCATCAACCTGCGCACCTGATCGGCACACGGACCGGACCTGACCCATGGATCGCCTGATCTACACCGCGCTTTCGGGCATGGCCAATTCGATGACACGCGAACGCGTGATCGCCTCGAACATGGCCAACGCCCAGACCATCGGCTTCAAGGCCGAGGTCCTCAACGCCACGCCCATGACGCTCGAAGGCCCACAGCTCCAGGTGCGCGCCATGTCGAGCGCCGACGTCAAGGGCGCGATGATGAAGGACGGCGCGGTGGTGAATACCGGCAACCCGCTCGACGTGGCGCTGTCAGGCGACACCATGCTGGCCGTCCAGGCCGACGACGGGGGCGAGGCTTATACCCGCCGCGGCGATCTCTCGGTCACCGTGACGGGCGTCCTCCAGAACGGCGACGGGCTGCCGGTGATCGGGCAGAACGGCCCGATCACCCTACCCCCCGGCGCGCGCATCACAGTGGCACCGGACGGCGCGCTGCTGATGGCCGATCCGGCCGTCCCCGAGGCGCCGCCGGCCCGGCTCGACGTGATGAAGCTGGTATCCACCACCGGCTCGACGATCACCAAGACGCTCGCCGGACAATTCCGCGTTCCGGGTGACGGCATCCCGGGCAGCCCGACCGAGTTCGGCGTGCTGCCGGTTGACGCCAACGCGCGCCTGATCCCGCAGTCGCTGGAACAGTCCAATGTCAACGCCTCCGAAGTGCTGGTCGAGATGATCTCGGCCCAGCGCCTCTTCGATCTTCGCACCAAGCTCATCGAAACCGCCCGCCAACTCGACGAAGGCGGCACGCGGCTGATGCGCCTCGACTGATAGCCCCCTCACCGTCTCCACAGGAAACGCCCCATGCCCTCATCTGCCCTCCAGGTCGCCCGCACCGGTCTCGAAGCCCAGGACACGCGCATGCGCGTGATCGCGAACAACCTCGCCAACGTCTCGACCACCGCGTTCAAGCGCGACCGCGCGAACTTCGCGACGCTGGCCTACCAGGATGCGCGCGTGGCCGGTGCCGCCTCCTCGAACGAGACGACCTACGCCATTGGCCTGAACCTGGGCACCGGCGTGGGCATCCAGTCGACCACGCGCATGGAGACGCAAGGCTCGCTCCAGATGACCGGCAACAGCCTCGACCTCGCGCTCGATGGCGATGGCTATTTCCAGATCACCCTGCCCGGCGGCCAGCTCGCCTATACCCGTGCGGGCAATTTCAGCCGTTCGTCCGAGGGTCTGCTCGTCACCTCGCAAGGGTATGCGGTGCAGCCCCCCGTGACGATCCCCGAGAACGCGACGACAATCTCGGTCTCGGAGGACGGCACCGTCTCCGCGCAGCTGGCCGGACAGGCCGACCCCTCGCAGATCGGCCAGATCACCATCGCCAGCTTCACCAACCCGCAGGGGCTCCAGGCAATGTCGGACAACTTCCTGCTGGAAACCGCCGCCAGCGGCCCGGCGCAGATCGGCGTCGCGGGCACCGAAGGGCGCGGCGCGATGCGCCAGGGCATGCTCGAGGCCTCCAACGTCAACATCGTCGAGGAGCTGGTCGACATGATCGAGACCCAGCGCGCCTACGAGATCAATTCCAAGATGATCTCGGCGGTCGATGAGATGCTGCGCAACGCCAACCAGACGCTGTGATCATGACCCGCCATCTCTCACTCGCTCTCGCGCTTCTCGCCCTCACCCTTCCGCTCCAGGCCGAGGCGAAGAAGAAGCCCAAGCCCTCCGGTTTCGAGGCCACGCTGCCGATCGTGGAAGCCGCTGGCGCCGGGGCCGTGCCCACCGGCGGGATCTTTTCCGCCTCGGTCGGCTATGCGCCCCTCTACCAGGGCAACCGCGCCACGCGCGTGGGCGATCCGCTGACCATCATCCTTCTTGAAACCACCACCGCCTCCAAGGCCGTGTCCTCCAGCAACGGCAAGAGCGGGGGCGCCTCGATCATCCCGCCCACGGCCGGTCTCCTCTCCTTCCTCAACCCCAACGCCCTTAACGCGAGCTCCTCCTCGTCGTTCAATGGTCAGGGAAGTGCAGCGCAGACCAGCAGTCTCGTCTCCACGATTTCCGTCACCATCGCCGAAGTGCGCGCCAACGGCACCGCACTGGTCAAGGGAGAGAAGAAGATGTTGCTCAGCCAGGGAGACGAATGGGTCCGCTTCTCGGGCATCGTGCGCCTGGCCGACATCGACCAGGACAACGCCATCGCCTCGACCCGCGTGGCCGACGCCCATGTCGAGTATTCCGGCAAGGGCGCTCTCCAGCGGGCCAGCAAGCAGGGCTGGCTGGGGCGCTTCTTCAACCTGATTTCGCCGTTCTGATGGGGGGCTGGATGCAGCGTAATCTTCCCTGGATGCTGGCCGCGCTCTTCGCCGCGCTCACGGTCTACCTGGCGCCCGTGCACGCCCACGCCGAACGCGTTCGCGACCTCGGGCAGTTCCAGGGCGTGCGCTCCAACCAGCTCACCGGCTACGGCATCGTCGTGGGCCTTCCGGGCACGGGCGATGACAACCTCGAATACCTCACGCAAGCCATGAAGGGCGTCTCGGGCCGCATGGGCCTGACCCTGCCTGCAGGCGTCGCCCCCGGCCTCAAGAACGCGGCGGCCGTCATGGTCACCGCCGACCTGCCCGCCTTTGCGAAGCCCGGCCAGCGTATCGACGTCACCGTCTCCACCATCGGCAAGGCCAAGTCGCTGCGCGGCGGCGCGCTCATCATCACCCCGCTCTACGGCGCGGATGGCCAGATCTACGCGATGGCGCAGGGCAACCTCGCCGTCGGGGGGCTTGGCATCTCGGCCAACGACGGCTCCAAGCTGACGGTCAACATCCCGACCGTCGGCCGTATCGCCGAAGGCGCCTCGGTCGAGCGCGCGGTCGCGACCGGCTTCGACAGCCAACAGACGCTGCGCTGGAACCTCTTTGCCGCCGATTTCCTCACCGCCTCGCGCGTGCGCGATGCGATCAACCAGCGCATGCCCGGCACCGCCTCGGTCGAGGATGGGGTGACGCTCGCGCTCACGCTTCCCATCGAATCGAACACCCGCGCCAGCGTCATGGCCGCGATCGAGATGATCGAGATCCAGCCTGCCGAAACGCCCGCGCGCGTCATCGTCAACTCGCGCACCGGCACCGTCGTCATCAATTCGGCCGTCCGCCTCGCCCCCGCCGCGATCAGCCACGGCAAGCTCACCGTCCGGGTCGACGAAGACCCCATGGTGGTCCAGCCCGCGCCCTTCAGCGGCGGCCAGACCGCAATCGAGCCCAGTTCCGACATTTCCGCGGAAGAAGAGCAGAACGCCGTCGCGCTGTTCCAGCCGGGCGCCTCGCTCTCGCAAGTGGTCGACGCGCTCAATCTTCTGGGCGTCACCCCATCCGACCTCGTCGCGATCCTCGAAGCGCTCAAGCAGGCCGGTGCCCTCAAGGCCGAGATGGTGGTCATATGATCGGCCCGTCCGCCCCCCCGAGCAGCCTCATCCTCTCGCCCGAAAAGGGCATGGACCGCACGCCGGGCGCCACCGCGCGCGAGGAACTGGCGCAGGCCGCCAAGCAGTTCGAGGCGATCTTCGTGCGCCAGATGCTGGCCGAGGCGCGCAAGACCCATTTCGACAAGGACGGGATCTTCTCCAGCGGCGCGCTCGACACGTTCCGCCAGATGCAGGACGAGCGCTTTGCCGAGATCGCCGCGCAGACCGGCGCGCTGGGGCTTGCCAGCGTGATCGAGGCCCAGCTTGCGCGCCACCTGCCGCCCGAGGTTCCTCCCGAGCCTGCTCCTGAAACCCCTGCCCCCTCCGGAGAGCGCTAAGCCATGCCGTCCGACCTCATCTCGATGGCCCGCAGCGGCACCCGCGCGGCCCGCACCGCGTTGGAGATCACCTCCAACAACATCGCCAACGCCTCCTCGGAAGGCTACGTGCGGCGCTCGGTCTCGCTGGCCGAAGTGGCGGTGGGGACGGTCTCCTCCACGCCCACCTCGATCAACCTTGCCGGGGTCGCGGTGGCGGGTATCGTGCGCAACGCCGACCAGTTCCGCCAGGGCGAAGTGCGCCGCACCGGAGCCGACGCGGCGCGTGCGGCCGCCGAAGTCCAGGGCCTGGAAAACATCGAATCCGCGGTCGAGCAGACCGGGGTCTACACCTCGATCGTCGATTTCGAGGCGGGGCTGCAGGCACTCCTGTCCGATCCCACCGACGGCCCGTTGCGCGCGGGCGTCCTCGAACAGGGACGCACGCTGTCCGAAACGCTCAACGTCGCGGCCTCGAGCCTCGATGCGGTGGGCGATGGGCTGCGCTTCGAAGCGGGCGAAGGTGTCGAGAACGTCAACCGCATCGCGACCGAACTGGCGCGCGTGAACCTGCGCCTCTCGCGCGCCTCGGACTCGTCAAGCGACCAGACCGCGCAGCTCGACCAGCGCGACATGCTGCTCCAGGAACTCTCGCAATACGTCGACACGCGCACCAGCTTCGCGCCCGATACCGGCGTGGTCACGGTCACGCTGGGCGGGCCTTCGGGCACCGATCTCGTTGATGGCGGCGCCACCCGCAGCCTTGCCATGGCAACCGCCGCCGACGGCACGGTCTCCTTCACTCTCGACGGCACGCCGACAGCTATCTCCTCGGGCCAGCTGGCGGGCAAGAGCCTGTCGCTGACGCAGGCCGCCTCTACCCGCGCTGAACTCGACGCGATTGCCGCCGAGATCGTCACCACCGTCAATGCGGCGCAAGCCGCGGGTGTCGACCTTGATGGCAATCCCGGGCAGCCACTCTTCTCGGGCACCGGCGCGGCGGACATGCGCATGATCGCGGCCAACGGCGCGGCCGTCGCCACCGCCCCTGCCGGAGCCGGCGCGAACAGCCGTGATGTCTCCAATCTCGAAGCCATGCGCAGCGCGCTCTCCGCCGCCGATCCGGCGGGCGACATGGACACGCTGCTCTTCGGCATCTCCAGCGCGGTCGCCGGGCGCCGGGTGACGCGCGATGCGCTCGATTCCATTGCCAGCACCGCGCGCGTTGCGCTCCAGGCGCAGGCGGGCGTCGATCTCGATCAGGAAGCGGTCAACCTCGTGCGCTTCCAGCAGGCCTTCGAAGCCAATGCGCGCGTCATGCAGGTCGCCACCGACATCTTTGATTCCATCCTGGCCATCCGCTGAAGGGTCTAGCCATGCCGATCGTCTCCACCAGTACCAGCGCCTTCTACGAACGGGCCCGCGCCGACATGAAGGACCTGCGCTCGCAGGCCGAAACGCTGCAGGCGCAGCTGGGCAGCGGCGAGAAGCTGACCCGTTCCTCCGACGATCCGGTCGCCGCCTCGCGCCTGCGCGCGCTGGGACGCCTGGAAAAGCTCTCCGAGATCGACGCGGCCAACGCCAGCCGCGCCAACGCCGACCTGACGCTGGCCGATGCGGCGATGTCCGACATGGCCGATGCCATCATCCGCGCGCAGGAACTGGCCGCGCAGGCCGCCAACGACACGATCACCGACAGCCAGCGCACCGCCATCGGGCAGGAACTGGAGCAGATCTTCGGCAATCTCGTGGGCCTCTCGAACGCGCGCGATTCCAACGGCCATGCTCTCTTCGGAGGCGAAAGCGCGGGCGATGCCTATGGCCTCGATGCCGGGGGCAACGCGGTTTATGTGGGCACGCCCAACACCAGCAACCTGCCGCTCGGCGAAGGGCAGAGCGTGACCCGCTCGATGCCCGGGCCCCAGTTCCTGTCCTTCACCGACACCTCGGGCAATCCCAGCGACACGATGGCGACCATCAAGGCGCTTGCCGTCGCGCTGCAGAGCGGCACGCCCGATCCGACCGGCGCCGCGCGCGAGGCGCTGGGCAACCTCCAGACCGGGCTCGACACGCTGACCACGGGCCAGACCGTGATCGGCACGCGCCTCGCCTGGATCGAGCTGACCGACAACCGCCGCATCGACCTCCAGGAACTGCGCCAGACCGAGGAATCGAATATCGGCGCGACCGACATCGCCACCACCATCGCCACCTTGCAGGAAACGCTCACCGTCCTGGAAGCCAGCCAGGCCAGCTTCACCAAGCTCGCCGGGCTGACCCTGTTCGACAAGCTCTGATCCCGCCCCGCCGGCCCGGCCGCTTTTCCAAAAAGCGCGCCGGGCTTCGCCTTGACGAGGAAGATTAACCATGTTCGCAATCATCGGGATCGTGATCCTGCTGGTGATGGTCTTTGGCGGTTTCGCCATGACAGGCGGTGCGCTCGGCCCCGTGATGCACGCCATCCCCCATGAAATGCTCATCATCGGCGGCGCGGCGGTGGGCGCCATCGTCACCGGCAACTCGATGCACGAACTCAAGGTCCTGGGCGGCGGTTTCGCGCGCGTGCTCAAGGGGCCCAAGCACAACAAGCAGGACCACATCGACGTGATCGTCCTGACCGTGCGCCTGATGAAGATCCTGCGCTCGGAAGGTCCGGTGGCGCTGGAAAGCCACGTCAACGAGCCCAAGTCGTCCTCGCTCTTCGCCGAATTCCCGCGCATCCTCGCCAACCACGCGCTGACCGACCTCATCTGCGATACGCTGACGCTGATCGTGGTCTCCTCGGGCACGCTGGAAGTCCACGCGGTCGAGGACGTGATGGACAACGCGATGAAGACCCACTTCCACGAGTTCCACGAACCCCAGCACGCGATCCAGAACCTGGCCGACTCGCTCCCAGCACTCGGCATCGTTGCCGCCGTGCTGGGCGTGGTGAAGACGATGGGTTCGATCGACAAGCCGCCTTCGGTCCTGGGCGAGATGATCGGCTCCGCGCTCGTCGGTACCTTCATGGGCGTGCTGCTGGCCTACGGCATCGTCGCGCCGATGGCCGGGCGCCTCAAGCAGATCAACGACCAGGATGAGATGATCTTCCACTGCGTGAAGCAGGTCATCATCGCCAGCCTGCACGGCTGGCCCCAGCCGCTCGTTGTCGAAAGCGCGCGTTCGGGCCTTGGCCATGCCTTCCGCCCCGGCCTTTCCGAACTGCTTGACGCAATGCGGGGACGCTGATCGTGGCGAAGAAGAAGGAGGAGCCCCTCGCCCCGATCATCGTCAAGAAGGTCACGGTGGTCGAAGGTGGCCACCACGGCGGCGCCTGGAAGGTGGCCTATGCCGACTTCGTGACCGCGATGATGGCCTTTTTCCTCCTTCTGTGGATCCTGGGCGCGACCACCGAGAAGCAGCGCAAGGGCATTGCCGACTACTTCACGCCGACCCTGGTGCAGACACGCAAGCAGTCCGCCGGTTCGGCAGGCGGCCTCCTGGGCGGCTCCTCGCTCACCGACGCCGACAATTATCCCCACGCCATGGGCCAGACCGGCACCAAGGCGCTGACCATCCCGCGCGGGCCCGAGGGCGGCCCCAAGGAGGGCGGCTCGAAGGTCAAGCGCACGACACGCGCCAAGGAATCGCTCGAAGCCAAGCTGCGCTCGTCCGAGCGGCTGCGCCGCCTCGCCAAGCAGGTGCGCCTCGTCGACACCACTCAAGGGGTACGGATAGACCTTGTCGACGACGCCGATTTTGCCATGTTCCGCCTGGGCACGACGGTCCTCACCCCCGATGCCAGCGAACTGCTGGGCGCAATCGCGCAAGCCGTGGGCCCCAACGCGGCGCAACTGACCATTCGCGGGCACACCGATGCCCTGCCCTTCCTGCCCGGCACCAAGGGCAACAACTGGTCGCTCTCGGCGGGCCGTGCCGAAGCCACGCGCCAGGCCCTTCTGCGCGACGGATTGCCCGAGGACCGTTTCCGCCGGATCGAGGGCGTCGCCGACAAGGAACTGCTGATCCCGGGCGATCCCAACGATCCGCGCAACCGGCGTATTTCGATCACTTTGCTGGACTGAACCTTACGCCTTTGCCGTGCCCGAAAGGCACGCAGATCAGCGGCTTTTCGCCTTGCAATGGATACTATTGCACGGATCCCCTTGCGTAGGCCCCGCTTGCCCTCCTAAGTCCCGGTCTCCCCGCCCAGAAATCGGCGCGGGGCTGGCGTGCGGCCGCAAGGCGCGCGCCCGGTGACTGCGACCTATCCCTCAGGAGGATCTTCCGATGCGCCGCCTTTTTCTTGCCCTGCCTGCCAGCGCCGCACTGCTTGCCGCCGCCTGCTCCTCTGCCCCTGACCAAAGCGCGCCCGAACCGCTCGCCGGAAGCTGGGAGCTGGAAAAGGACGCCTCGCGTCTTGCCTTCGTCACGATCAAGGCAGGCCAGGTCGTCGAGGCGCACAGCTTCGGCGATCTCTCCGGCACGGTTGCCGAGGACGGCATGGCCAGCTTTGCCATCGACCTCGCCTCGGTGAACACCAACGTCGAGGTACGCGATCAACGCATGCGTGACATCCTCTTCCAGGTCGCCGACTTCCCGCAGGCCAAGGTCAGCGCGCAGATCGATCCGGCCTCGCTTTCGGGCTTGGGGCTTGGTGAACAGACCATCGTTCCGGTTACCGCCACGCTTGACCTGCACGGCGAGAAGACGCCGATCGAGACCCGCCTCGCTGTGACCCGGATTGCGCCCGACAAGGTGGAAGTGGAAACGACCAGCCCGATCATCCTGGACGCGGCAAGCTACGCACTGGGCGACGGCTTGGCCCAATTGCAGGAACTGGCAGGACTGCCTGCCATCACCGCGCAGGTGCCGGTGACGTTCTCGCTGGTTTTTGACAAGATCATGACCTGAGCCGACTTGCGTTCAGGACCTATGTATTGCCGGTTTACCTGCAGGCCGGCGATACAGTTAAAGCATTGAAATACGATACGAAAGTTATCACTTTCTAATCCAGTTAAAAATATTTCATGTACAAGAGAAAACTTTGCGCGCAGACATCCCTACCTTGTGATTAACCCTCGCCGCCCACGCTTCATCACGCCTGTCAGCCCCCTCAACGCAAGGATTTCCATGTTCAAGCTGCCTCAAGTCATCCGCTGCCGTTTGGGACGCCATGCCCCAATCCGCTCCGAGGCAGTCTGGGACGGACTGCACTTCGTGGGCACATGCGAAAAATGCGGGGCATCCATCCGCCGGGTGAGCCGCGGCAAATGGAAGGCCGATTGGCTGCCGGACTGAGACACCCCGCCCCCGCCGAACGCAAAAGGGCCCGGCGGTCTGGGGAAACACCGCCGGGCCCAACTTGAGGCCTGCCTGGTCAGGGCAGGCCATGCACATTCGTCAAGATTAACGCAGCAGCGAGAGCACGTTCTGCTGGCTCTGGTTGGCCTGCGCGATCATCGCGGTCGAGGCCTGGCTCAGGATCTGCGCCTTGGCCATCTGCGTGGTCTCGCTCGAGTAGTCGGCGTCCTCGATACGCGAACGTGCGTCCGAGAGGTTGGTCACGTTGTTGGTGAGGTTGTTGATCGCCGAATCGAGGCGGTTCTGGCCAGCGCCCAGCGAAGCGCGGGTCGAGTTGACGTCGGCCAGCGCGGCATCGACGTTGTCGAGCGTGGTCGAAGCCGCAGCTGCGGTCGACACGTCGAGCGCGGTACCCAGGTTCGTCCCATCGATCGCGGTCGAGGTCAGCGTGATGGTTTCACCCGAGTTTGCACCGGTCTGGATGTCGAAGGTGACGTCCGTGCCCGACGTGGTCGAGAACAGCGTGTTGCCGTTGAACTGGGTCTGGGTGAGAACGTCGTCGATCTGCTCGGTCAGCGCGGTAACTTCCGACTGCATCGCGGTGCGGTCCGAATCCTGATAGGTACCCGAGGCCGACTGGATCGCCAGTTCGCGCACGCGCTGGAGCATGTTCGAGACTTCCGACAGACCGCCTTCGGCCGTCTGGGCAAGGCTGATGCCGTCGTTGGCGTTGCGGATGCCCTGGCTCATGCCCTTGATCTGCGAGGTCATGGAGGTGGCGATGGCAAGACCGGCCGCGTCGTCCTTGGCCGAGTTGATGCGCTTGCCGGTCGACAGGCGCTCCATCGCAGTGCCCAGCATCTTGTTCGCCGAGTTCGACGCGTTCGACGCCTTGATCGCACTGATATTGGTATTGATGACTGACATTGTAGTTAGCTCCCGTTGGCTTGTCCCGAAGCCGGACGAGCCACCCGGCCCATCCGGACTGGCTGTCAGGACCTAGACCGGCAGGACGGCGCGAAGTTTAAGCGAAAAAATTCGCCGCGTTTGCGCGCTTCGTGCTGCACTGCAGCCATCCTTCGCGATGGTTTCGCGGGGCTACGGGAATCCACAAGGCCTTAAATTCTCAAAACGTTGGCCGTTCTCGCGCGATACCCGCCTCTTGGAAATTGGTTGCTTCCACGGGGATAATAGAATCATGCCAGGTCTGACCTTCAGCCCGGAATTCGGCCGCCTTCACGGCCCGCTCGTCCAGCGCGCCAGCGCGGTCGCCGGAGGCCTGATCGACCACACCGACATCGATCTGCGCGATCACGCCGATAGCTCGTCCGCGCGTTCCACCACGCGCACGGTCACGCTCAAACGTGGTTCTGTGGCCAGCCTGTCCCATGACGCGCAGCGCGTGGACATCGGCTACGGCGATCCGCTGGGTGAGACCGCGCTGGCCATGCTGCTCGCCGCCATGGCCGCGCCCGGTGACCCGATTGCCGCCGATCCTCTCAGCCTCTCGGTCCTGGCGCTGGCCGAACGGATCGCGGCGAGCAACATTCCCGTCCTCATCAACGGCCCCACCGGCACCGGCAAGGAAGTGCTGAGCCGCTTCATCCATGCCCGCAGCGCGCGCCGCAAGGGGCCCTTCGTGGCCGTCAACTGCGCCGCGATGCCCGAGACCATGCTCGAGGCCATGCTGTTCGGCCACCGCAAGGGCGCCTTTACCGGCGCGACCGAGGCAAGCGAGGGCTTCATGCGTGCGGCCAACGGAGGCACGCTGCTGCTGGACGAAATCGCCGAACTGCCGCTTTCGCTTCAGGCCAAGCTGCTGCGCGCGCTCCAGGAACAGGAAGTCGTGCCGATCGGCTCGACCCAGGCGATCCCGCTCGACGTGCGCGTCATCGCCTGCGCCAACCGCGACCTTCCCACCGAAGTCGCCGAAGGCCGTTTCCGCGCCGACCTGTTCTACCGCCTCAATGTCTTCCCGCTCGAACTGCCCGCGCTCAAGGCGCGGCCTGAGGACATCGCGCCGCTCGCCTACGCGATGGCGCTGCGCCACGCCGAAACGCCGGGCCGGGTCCCCTGCTTCAGCGAGGCTGCGCTGGTCATGCTCAAGCTCCACGCCTGGCCGGGCAACGTGCGCGAACTGGAGAACGTGGTGCGCCGCGCGCTGCTGCTTGCCTTCGACAGCGATGTCATTACTCCGCAGCACATCGTCTTCGACAGCCCTGCACGCCTGCTCGCCCCCTTCGAGGACGAACGGCGCATCGCCGAGGCCGCAGGCGATGCTGTGACGCCCGACAGCAAGGGGCGCCTGTCCAACATCGTCCAGCAGTCCGAGGCCCGCGCCATCGTCGAGACGCTTGAGACCTGTGGCGGCAACCGCCAGCAGGCCGCACGCGAACTGGGCATTTCGGAACGCACCTTGCGCTACCGTCTCGCCTCGCTGCGCGAAGCCGGGATCGAGATCGGCCGCGCCTGCGGTGCCCGCGCCGCCGGAGGCCGTCGATGAGTACGGTCTCTCCTGTCAGTGCCCGCGAAGGCGGCATCCAGCAGATCATGGACATGCGCGCGCAGATCATCGAGCGTAACCAGACCCTGCGCGCGATCCATTCGCCCGAAGGCCCCTCGGTGGCGGGCACGGGCCTCCTTCCCGCACCCACCGGCAACGGTGCGCCCGCGCCCGGCTTTGCCGACACGCTGCGCTCCGCGCTTGAGGGCGTCAACTCGGTGCAGTCCCGCGCCGAAACGCTCTCCAGCGCGTACCAGACCGGCGAGGTTACCGATGTCGCGCAGGTCATGCTTGCGCGCCAGGAAGCGGGCATCGCCTTCGAGGCGACGATGCAGGTGCGCAACAAGCTCCTGAGCGCGTACCAGGACATCATGCGGATGGGGGTCTGACGTTAAGCCATGGCCGACCTCGTCCCCGCCCCCGCCGGCGGCGCGCAACTGCCCGCCGCGCCTTCGCTCTTCTCGCCCTTCACCGACCCTGCCGGCGGGCCTGTCCTTACGCGCCTCTCGGCCTTCACCGCGCAGCCTGCCGTGCGCAAGGTCCTGCCGGTCTTCGTCGGGCTTGCCGCGATCGGCGCTGCGCTCCTGACCTGGAGCGCGATGGCCCCTGATCCCCAGCGTGTGCTCTACGCCCAGCTCGGCGACAGCGAACGCGCCAGCGTCGCCGCCGCGCTTGACCAGGCCGCGATCGACTACCGCATCGACAATTCCACGGGCGCACTGACCGTGGCCGAGGGCGACTTCTATCGCGCGCGCATGCTGGTCGCCTCGGACGGCGCGCTCGCTGTGCCCGAAAGCGGCGCCCAGATGCTCGACAGCCTGCCGATGGGTGCCAGCCGCACGCTCGAGGGCGAGCGCCTGCGCGCCGCGCGCGAAGCCGACCTGCAGATGACCATCCGCGAGATCGATGGCGTCGAAAGCGTGCGCGTGCACTTGGCCGCAGGCGAGAAATCGGTCTTCGTGCGCGACAACGTGCCCCCGTCCGCCTCGGTCATGGTGCGCCTCGCCCGGGGCCGCAGTCTGACTGACGGGCAGGTCAGCGCCGTGGTCAACCTCGTCGCGGGCTCTGTGCCGGGCCTCTCGCCCGATGCCGTGCGGGTGATCGACCAGCACGGACGCCTCCTCTCGCAGCTGGGCCAGGGCGTCGATTCCGACCGGCTCGACCTCCAGGCCCGAATGGAAGCCAAGCTGCGCGAACAGGTCGCCCAGTTGCTCTCCCCCATGCTCGGTGAAAGCAACTTCACCTCCGAGATCCAGGTCGACCTCAACATGGATGAGGTGACCTCCGCGCGCGAGAGCTACGACAAGGACGGCGTCGTGCGCAGCGAGACGCAGCAGCAGTCGCAATCCAGCACCGGAGGTGCCGCGGTGGGTGTCCCCGGCGTACTCGCCAACACGCCCCCGCCGCAGACCCAGGCCCAACCGGGCGCGCCACAGGGCACCCAGGGACAGGCTCAGGGCGCTCAGACACCGCCCCCGACAAATGGCGAAAGCTCGTCGAGCCGCACTTATGAACTGGGCCGCGAAGTCTCGGTCTCGAACACGGGTCCCGGCCGCGTCCAGCGCCTCTCGGTCGCTGTCGCGATCAGCGCGGACGCCATGGAAGGCGCCAACCAGCAGCAGCTCGCCGACCTCGAGGCCCTCGTCAGCGCGGCGGTCGGCGCGAACCCGCAGCGCGGCGATGTCGTCAAGGTCATCACCCGCGCCTTCGAGGTCACGCCCGAAACCGCCCTGCCCTTCTACGAGACAAGCTGGTTTGCCATGCTCGTGCGCAACGGGGCGGCCGTCATCGCGGTACTGCTTGTCCTGCTCCTGGGCGTACGCCCGATGGTCAAGGCCGTGCGCGGCGACAAGGTGAAGGGTGCCAAGGGCAAGAAAGGCAAGAAAGCCAAGGGCGCCGCCGAGGACGAGGACGCGCCCGCCGCGCTCGAGGCTCCGGCCATCCCCGCGGAACGCCCGACAATTCCGGGCACCGAGGAGGAAGAGGAATACGTGCCGCGCGCCGAGCTCCTCAACCGCCAGATCACGCTCGCCCGCGGGCTCGTCGCCGAGAACCCGGGCGGCGCGGTGCAGGCGCTGCGCCAGATGCTTAACCACATGCCCACAGAAGATGAGGCAAAGGCGGCCTGATGAGCGAGGCAGCCCCCTTCGAGGCGGCCGACAACGCCGCCGTGATGATGATGTTGCTGGACGAGGAACAGACCAGCCGCATCCTCGCCGAACTGGAGCCCGACGAGTTGCGGCTCCTGGGCGAAAAGATGTGCGCACTGGGTGACATCGGCCCAGACGTCATCGCCGAGGCCCTGACCGGGTTCCTGGAAAAGACCGAGGCGCTCGGCCTGCCCTCGCACGACCGGGTTGGGCAGGTGCGCATGATGATGCACCGCGCGCTGGGCGAGGTGAAGACCGACAACCTGATGCAGCGCATCGTGCCGCCCGACGCCCCCAAGGGCTCGATGGTGGAGCTGGCGCGCTGGCTCAATCCCTCCGCGCTGATCCCACTCATCAAGGACGAGCATCCCCAGGCGATCGCCGTGCTGCTGGTCCAGCTCGATCCGCTGGTCGCCGCCGAGGTTCTCCACGGTCTGCCGCCCGAGCAGCACTCGGAAATCATCCACCGCGTGGCAACCATCGGTCCGGTCTCGCCCCAGGCCATCGCCATGCTGGAAGAGCTGCTCAGCCAACGCATCACCCAGTGCCATGGCAGCCGCCCCCTGCAGATGGGCGGCATGAAGGAGGCCGCCGAGATCATCAACGGAGTGGGCAAGGTCGTCGAGAAGCGCGTGATGAGCGAGATCGCCAAGAAGGACAAGGCACTGGCCAAGAAGCTGGAAGAGGAGATGTTCAAGTTCGAGCACCTCTTCGTGCTCGATCCCCAGCAGATGGGCGTGCTCCTGCGCGATGTCGGCAACGACACGCTGATCGATTCGCTCAAGGGCATTTCGGAAGAGGAGCGCGAGTTCTTCTTCCGCGCCATGTCCAGCCGCGCCGCGGACGGCGTCAAGGACGAGATCGCCGCGCGCGGGCGCACCAAGCTGGCCGACGTTGTCGCCGCGCAGAAGGAAGTTGTCGCCATTGCCCGCAAGCTGGTGGCCGACGGCTCGCTGATCCTGGGTTCGGGAGACGGTGAATATGTCTGATCTGGGCTTTGCCTTTCCCCGTCCGGGCTTCAAGCTGATCGAGCCTTACGCCGAACGGCGCGGCTTCACGCCCGACTTGCGCTACGGCGGCAATCTGCGCAGCGCCGAAGCAAACGACGCGCAGGCTTCCTCCCACGAAGACACCGCGCCGGAAGGGGATACCCCGGACCCGCTCGCAGAGGCCTTCACCCAGGGCTTCACCGCCGGTTTCGAACAGGCCCAGCAAGCCGCCGCGCAAAAGCAGGGGGCCGACGAGGCGGCGCGCGAGGCGCTGTGCCTCTCGCTCACCCGGCTCGACGCCGAACTGGAAGAGCAGCTGCGCCTGCGTCTGCGTGAAACGGTCGCGGCGCTGTGCGAAAGCGCGCTGGCCCCGCTCGCGCTCGATGCCGAGGCGCTCGAACGGCGCGTCGCCCGCGCCGTCGCCATGCTCGCGCGCGCTGACGACGAGCGCGTGATCCGTCTCAACCCCGAAGACATGGCGCTGGTCTCCCCCCGCCTTGCCGAGCAGTGGACGCTCCAGGCTGACCCCAAGCTCGAACGCGGGGCCCTGCGCATCGAGACCGCCAGCGGCGGGATCGAGGACGGCCCGGCCGCCTGGCGCGAGGCCATCGCCGAAGCGCTGCACGACTGCTGAGCGGCCTCATGCTGGAGATGTGCGAAGCTATCCTGCGCGACCTGGCCACAGAGCCGGTCGACCTCGCCCCGCGCCGCTTCGGCTATGTCACGGCCTGCGACGGAGGGCTGCTCGAAGTGAGCGGCCTTGCAATCCCGGTGGGCGCGATGTGCCGGGTTGCGGACGGGCGCAAGGCGCCGCTGCTCGCCGAAGTCATCGGCTTTCGCAACGGGCGCACGATGATGATGATGCTGGGCGACACGATCCTGCTGCGCCCCGGCGCCCGGGTCATTCCCGAGGGGCGCCCGGGCATGCTGCCCGTGGGCGAGGCGTTCCTGGGCCGCGCGGTCGATGGCGAGGGCGTTCCCATCGACGGCGGCCTCCCCATCCACACGCGCGGCGAGTGGCCCGCGGGCGGCGTGCGCACCTCCGCGCTCGATCGCAGCCCGGTCCGCGTGCCCTTCGACACCGGCGTGCGCGCGCTCAACGCGCTCACCACCTTTGGTGTGGGCCAGCGTATCGGCGTCATGGCCGGTTCGGGCGTGGGCAAGTCGGTGCTGATCGACATGATCGCGCGCGGCGCCTCGCTTGCCCGCAATGGCGCGGACGTGGTCGTGGTCGGCCTCATCGGCGAGCGCGCCCGCGAGGTCTCGGACTTCGTCGAGCGGCACATGAACGCGGCCATGAAGGAAAAGACCGTGGTCGTTGCAGTTCCGGCCGACCATGCCCCCAACCTGCGCCTGCGTGGAGCCATGCTGGCAACCTCGATGGCCGAACATTTCCGCGCGCGGGGGCGCAAGGTCCTGCTCATCATGGACAGCCTGACCCGCGTCGCCCACGCCGCGCGCGAAATCGGCCTTCTGCTGGGAGAACCCGGCGCGGCGCGCGGCTATCCCCCGTCCGCGCTCGCCACGATCACCAAGCTGGTCGAGCGTGCGGGCAACTCGGCGGCCTCAGGGGGCTCGGTCACCGGGCTCTACACCGTGCTCGCCGATGGCGACAATCAGGACGATCCGGTCGTCGACACCGCGCGCTCGATCCTCGACGGGCACATTGTGCTCAGCCGCGAACTGGCCCAACGCGGGCAATATCCGGCCATCGACATTGCCGCCTCGCTCAGCCGCGTGATGAACGACATCGTGCCCGAGGAGCATCAGAAGCTTGCCCGCACCTTCCGCGCGCTGACGGCCAGCTACGAGGCCAACCGCGATCTCGTACTGATGGGCGCCTACCGCCCCGGCGCCGATGCCCAGCTTGATCGCGCAATTGCCATGACCGGCAAGTTGACGGCCTTCCTCGCGCAAGGGGCCGGCGAAGTCGTGCCGCTCAAGGACAGCGCCACCCAGCTCGAAGCCCTGCTCGCAAGCTGATCGATGACCGACGCCCACAAGCGCCTTGCCCGCCTGCGCCGTCTGGAAAAGGTGCGCGACATCGCCCGCCAGACCGCTGCGGCCGAGGCCGCAAAAGCCGAGGGGACCCTGGCCCAGCTCCAGGCCCTGACCGAACGCACCCGCCGCCTTGCCGAAGAATACGCCACACGCCGCACCGCGACCGATGGCGCGGCGCTGCACCAGATCGGGCGTTTCGTCTCCGGCCTCCAGACCCTTTCGCGCACGACCCAGGGCGATGCCGAGCGCGCGCACGCCATTGCCGATGCCAAGCAGAAGCACCTAGCCGAGGCCGAACGCCGCCGCGCCGCCATCGAGGAACGTGCGGCCCTCCAGGAACGCATGATCGCCAAGCAGGCGGCAACGCCCGTTCTCTCCGCCCGCCGCGCGAATGGCACGGAGCTTGAATAGTCCTCCCCATGGCAAGCCCAAGGACCCGTATTCGATGATCCCTCCGCACGCACCTTCCCAAGGCCTCGGCCTTCTCCGGACGATCCTGAACGGCTCCGCCACGCTTGGCGCGGGTTCCGGCGGCGTGCCCGGAGAGCGCGGCACCGGCGCGAACTTCTCGGCTACATTGCAGGGACTTGCCTTGTTTGAGGGGGAGACGGCCCCGGCCCCTGCCACCCTTCCCGCCCCGGACATGGCCATGCCAGATCCTCTCCGGGCGCAGACGCCGGGCACCGAGGCCATGCCCTCGATCACGCCCCTGCCGGGCGGCAATCCCTTGCCGTCCATCGGTGATCCGCTGCCGCCAGCCGCGCCGCAGGAGCTTGGCGCAGCCCCGGACAGCGCACCGCAGGACGTGACGGGAGAAGTCTCTCCGGGCGGACCGGACCTGCCCGCACCGCTCACGCCGCCATGGCTCGCCTTGCTGGTCGACGTGCCCGTTCCGCCTGTCGCCGCTTCGCCTGCGCCGCCCACTCCGACAGGCTCTGTTTCGCACGTCGCCGTATCGGCTGCCTCGCCCTCTCCGGCGAGCTCCGTCCCGCACATCGCCGCATCGCCTGCAGCGCCCTCTCCGGCGGGCCCTCTCCCGCACGTCGCCGCATCGCCTGCCTCGCCCCCTGCGGTGGGTTCTGTCCTGCCGCTCCGCGCATCGTTGGTTCCAAGCGTCCCTTCCGTGCCGACAGGCCGACAAACGTCTGGGGAAGGCTCCTCCGGAGGCGCCCTTGCCGGAACGATTGCCCGGCTGCAAATGCCTGCCGAGCCGACGCAGCCCCCCGTGACACCCGCCTTCGACGCGGCCACGCGACCGGTTCAGATGTCGTCTGCGAAGGAGGCCACTCCGGTCCGCCCTGTCGCCCTCTCCCGGCAAGGCGCCGAGCCCCCGGCGTCGCGCGCCCAAGGCATGGAAGATCTGGCCCAAGAGGTACCGGTCACCCGACGCTTGGCCCTTTCCCCGGTGACCCTCCTGCACAGGCCTACCCTGCATAGGCTTGCCCCCGCACAGCCTGGTCTTCCCGTTCCGACCTCGGCACACGCCCAATCGGATGCGCAGCTTGCACAGACGCCCACGCCACCGGTCCCGCCTCCCGCAAAGGGGATTGCAGCCACTCTCGCCATGGTGCGGGCGGATCGCCCGGTCCAGGACGGCGAGTTCGTGCCCCAGCCCCCCATGGCGGTCGCCTCCGCAAGTGCCGTCAAGGAGGAAGGCCGCTCCCTCTCCGCCCGCGCGCCCGAGAAGGCAGCGGACACCGCCATGCCGTCAGGCGCTTCTCCAGTGCCCGCACCCGTCAGCACCCCGCCGCAGCCAAGCGCGCCGTTCGCGCCGATCATGGTACAGGGATCAGATGCGCCCGCCCTTCAGGGGGCGGAGATACAAGCGCCCCTGCGCGCCGAAACCCCGCACGATTTCGACACGCTGCTCGGGCGCCTTCACGAAGCGCGCGAAGCGCAAGCGCCGCAGGTCGTGCGCACGTCTCTGGTCCATGCCCAGTTCGGGCATGTCGCCTTGCAACTTCGCCCGGATGAGACCGGGATGAGCGTCTCCCTGCGCAGCGCCGATCCCGATTTTGCCGCCTCCGTACAGGGAGCCGCCGCACAGGTGCTGGCCGCCTCCAGCACGCAGGGGAGCGACACACCGCGCGAGAATCCCTTCCAGCAGTCCTCCGGGCAACAGGGGCAGAACACCGCCACTTCCCCGAACGGACAGGACCACAAGGGCGGGCAAGGCTTCGCCCAAAGCGCGGGGCAGGCGCGGGAGGATGGTCAAGCGTCCGGCTCCTCCGGGACGCCGCGTTCCGGTGGGCGCGAAGGCTCCGACACGCCTGCCAGGGGCACCCCTGCCCGTTCATCCGACCGCCCGGCCCGCGACACGCGCGGCGGCGTCTACGCCTGATGACAGGTACGCCTGATGACAGGCCCCAGCGAGGAAATCTCTGAATGAGCGACAAGGCAGACAAGGACGACAAGCCCAAGGGCAAAGGCAAGATGGGCCTCATCCTCGTGGCCGTCGCCATGCTCATCGTGGGCGGGGGCGGCGCGGCAGGTGCCATGATGTTCCTGGGCGGCGGCCATTCGGAAGGCCACGAGCCCAAGGGCCCGCAACTTGTCCGCAAGGGCGAAGTCGACCCCTATGCCCCGCCTGCGGGCGAAGGCGAGGAAGAAGGCGGCGGCGGCCATGAGGAGCACGGCGACGGCGGCGATGAATACCGCACCGCCTATTACACGTTCAAGGACGAGTTCACCTCGAACCTCAAGGATTCCGATGCGCTGGTCCAGTTGGCGCTGGCCTGCTCGACCCGCCGCGACGGACGCGTCTTGCAATGGCTGGCCAAGCACGAACTGGCGATCCGCTCGAACATGCTCTCCGTCATCGCCGACACGCACGAGGACGACATGTTCACCATCAAGGGCAAGGACAAGCTGCAGAAGCGGCTGACCAAGACCATCAACGACGTGCTCAAGAAGAAGGAAGGCTATGGCGGCGTCGATGCCGTCTACTTCCGCACGCTGATCATCCAGTGAGGTCGGGATGAACGCGACCTCGGATAGGGCCCCGGTGAAGGCGAAGCACGCAACCGAACTTCTCGGCAAGGCACCGTCGATCGACGAGCTGGTGCCTGCGCTTTCGTTCCTGGGCGAGCGGCTGGTGCGTATCCTGCCCGGCGAGCTGGCCCGCATTTCCGGCGGCGATCCCCCCGTGGTGCGCGCCGGGATGCCGATGGATACGACGCTGGGCGGTATCCAGTCCGAACTCGAAACCCTCGCCGCCCACGCCCTGCTCGGCGCGGGCCCCAAGAACCTGCCGCTGCTTGCCACTTTCGAGGCCGCACCGGTGTTCCGCCTCGTTGACCGCGCGTTCGGCGGCAATGGCGTGGTGCCCGATCCCCTGCCCGACCGCTTCCCGGTCTCGGCCGAGCTGCTGCTCGCGCGGATCGAGGGGGCGATTGCGGCAACGCTCAGCCAGCTGTTCTCGCACGAGACGGCAACGCTTGTGCGCCCCTTGCGCCGCGACACCAGCCTGCGCCAGCTCGATCCTTTCGACATGCGCGCCGACCTCCTCCAGCTCTCGCTCGACATCGAGGAAGCGGGCGCGGAACCCTGGACGCTGAGCCTCGCCTTTCCGGTCACCACCCTAGGCCCCCTGCTGCTGCCCCAGCGCAAGCCCGCGCGCCCCCGCGCGGCCCCGCGCAAGGCCGGTCCCACCGAGGAACCCTTCGCCTCGCTCATGCTCGAACTCACCGCCGTCCTTGTCGACATGCCCATGCCCATGCGCCGTCTCTCGGCGCTGCGTCCGGGCGACGTCATCCCGGTTCCGGTCAGCCGGGCCGTGCCGCTCATGGCGGGGGGACAGATCATTGCCACCGGCACTGTCGGAGAACTGGACGACATGGTCGCCGTCCAGGTCGGACAGGCCTTCTGAACGCCCGCCCCGCCCACGCCGTCTGCACAGCGGCACGGACGGGACGGGCACTGCCACCACGCCGGTGCGGTCACACCTGCGTCTTCAACTGGGGAACCCTTTAGCCATGACGAAAACGCCATGACAGCGCCGCCACGAAAGCACCCGCGCGGCTTTGAATTCCTGCGCGATGTCGACGTGCGCGTCTCGGTCGAACTCGGCCGGTCGCAGATGAAGCTCAAGGACGTCCTTGCGCTCGGCCCGGAAAGCCTGGTCGTGCTCGACCGGATGACCGACGAGCTGCTCGACATCCTCGTCAACGGCAAGCCCATCGCGCGCGGCGAGGTCATCTCGCACAACGGGCGATTTGGCCTACGCATCGTCGAGATGGTCGGCGACGAGGACGAAAGCGAGGACGGCGATCCGGCGGTCGATTCCGCCCTGCCGCTCCCCGGCGCGGCGGGTGGCAAGGCCACCCAGACCAGCGGGGAGTAGAGCCATGCTCTGGTATGTCCTCAAGCTCGTGATCCTGCTGCCGCTGATCGCGCTCCTCGCCTGGGGCGCGCTGACGCTCGCCCGCAAGGTCCAGCAGCGCGCCGGCATCAACAGTGGCGCGCGCTCCATCCGCATCGTCGAGACGACCATGCTCTCGCCCACGCTCAAGCTGGCGGTGATCGAGTTCCATGGCCGCGAGATCCTCGTCTCGGCCTCGCGCCATGGCCTGACACGGCTGGCCGAGGCGCCCGCACGCGCCACCTTCGAGGTGATCGAATGAGACGCCCGTTTGCGCTCGCGCTTGCAGGCGCGATCCTGGCCGTCACGCTCCTTCCCACGCTTGCCCACGCGCAGGAGGCCATCCCTGGCGCGCTCGACCGCGCCTTCGAGCAGATCGGCGGTACTGGCGACGGCCCCGGCGGGCCGGGCATGAGCATGTCGCTCCAGCTGCTCCTCATCATGGGGCTGCTGACGATCCTGCCCAGCCTCGTCCTGATGATGACGAGCTTCACGCGCATCCTCGTCGTGCTCGCCATCCTGCGCCAGGCCATCGGCCTCCAGCAGTCCCCACCCAACCAGGTGCTGATCGGGCTTGCCATGTTCCTCTCGCTCTTCGTCATGGCCCCGACGCTCGACCGCGTGAACGAGACCGCGATCGCCCCTTATGCGGCGGACCAGATCAACGCACAGGAGGCCATCGCCAACGCAGGGACCGAGTTTCACGCCTTCATGGTGCGTCAGACGCGCGAGCGCGACCTCACCATGTTCGCCGAGATGGCCAACGCGCCCCAGTTTGCCTCCAGCCGCGAGGTGCCCTTCTCGATCCTCCTGCCCGCCTTTGTCACCAGCGAGCTCAAGACCGCCTTCCAGATCGGCTTCATGCTATTCCTGCCCTTCCTCGTCATCGACCTCGTGATCTCCTCGGTGCTGATGTCGCTGGGCATGATGATGATGAGCCCGATGGTGGTCTCGATGCCCTTCAAGCTCCTGCTCTTCGTCCTCGTCGACGGGTGGGCGCTGATGATGGGCTCGCTCGCGGCCAGCTTCGCCTGAGGCGCGTGCCATGGAAGACATCACCAACCTTCTCGCGCTCGCGGACAAGATGCTGTGGGTCACCGCCCTCGTCGCCGCGCCAGTGCTGCTTTCCGCCCTTGCGGTGGGCCTGGCGGTGGGCCTGGTCCAGGCGGCGACCTCGGTCAACGAGCAAACGCTCACCTTCGTCCCCAAGCTCGCCGTCGTCGCGCTTGTCCTTGTCCTGATGGGCTCTTCGATGATGACGCTGGTGGGCGACTTCGCGCAGGAAATCTTCGCCCAGATCGCGCGCATGGGTCAGGCCGAGCAGGTCATCCCGTGATCCAGCTCGACTTCGGCTTCGGCGCGCTGGAGGACGAGTTCTGGCGCATGCTCTTCGTGATGACCCGCATTGGCGCCGCGCTTGTCGCCGCGCCCTTGTTCGGCATCCCCAGCGTGCCCCCACAGCTGCGCGTGATCGGTGCGGGGGCGCTCGCCGTTCTGGTCTGCGCCTGGACAGAGGTTGCCGTGCCCGCCGCGCTCTTCTCGCTTCCCGGCCTGCTGGCCGTGCTGGGCGAAGTCGTGATCGGCCTGGCGCTCGGCTTCGTGCTCCAGCTTGCCTTTGCCGCCCCCGTCATTGCCGCCGAGGTCATCGGCGGCTCGATGGGAATGAACATGGCGGTTGCGGTCGATCCCAATTCGGGCACCCAGTCCCCCGCGCTCGGCCAATACTTCGCGGTTGTCCTGACGATGATCTTCCTGGGACTGGGCGCGCACCTGCAATGGTTCGCCCTCATCGTGGAAAGCTACCGCACCTTTCCTCCGGGCGAGACCTGGCTGGGCACCGGACGTTTCGCCCTCATCGCCGGGTTTGGCGTGCAGATGTTCGCGACCGCCGCGACCATCGCGCTGCCGGTCTGCCTGGTCCTCCTCACCGTACAGCTGGTGACAGGCGTCCTCAGCCGCTCGGCCCCTGCGCTCAATCTCTTCTCGCTGGGCCTGCCCGCAGGGATCCTCGGCGGCCTCGCCGCGCTCCTCGTCTCCGCGCCGGTTCTCACCGATCTCGTCACCCGCCTCTCGCGCGAGGCGATCCTCAATGCGGCCCAGGTGATCGCGCCATGAGCGAGAGCGACGGCGAGAAGAGCTTTGCCCCCACACAAAAGCGCAAGCGCGATGCCGCCAAGAAGGGCGACGTCATCCGCTCGCGCGAGTTGGGGACCGCGGGCGCGGTCGCCATCGGCGCGATCTGGCTACTGCTGGCGGGGCCCTGGCTGCTGGAGCGTCTCGTGCGCGTGCTGCGCTCGGGGTTCCTGTTCACGCCCGGCGCCATTGATGACTTCACCCCCGGCACCCTCCTCATCCAGGCGCTGATTGCCGCCCTCCCCCCGGTGTTCCTCCTGGGGGTCAGCGTGATGCTCGTCAGCCTTCTCTCCCAGCTGGGGTTCGGCGAAGGCCGCTGGCTGGCCTCGAACCTGGCCTTCAAGGGCTCGCGCATCGATCCCATGAAGGGCCTGAAGCGCATGTTCGGGCCCAATGGCCTGATCGAGATGGTGAAGGGCCTCGCCAAGGTGACGCTGCTGGGCACCATCGCCTGGGTGTGGGCCAGCGACCGGCTGGAAACGCTCGCCCGATTGGGTCGGGGCAACCTCCTGCAGGAGCTTTCCTATGCCTGGGAAGAGCTTGTCCTCCTGCTCTTCTGGCTCGCCGCAGGCCTCACGCTGATCGCTCTGCTCGACCTGCCCGTCCAGCTGTTTCGCCGTCTGATGCGCCTCAAGATGACGCTGCAGGAAGTACGCGACGAACAGAAGGACAGCGAAGGCGCGCCCGAAAAGAAGGCCGCGATCAAGGACCGCCAGCGCAAGATCGCGATGGGCGCCCTCATCCCCGCGATGCAGGAAGCGAGCTTCGTTCTCACCAACCCCACGCACTTTTCCGTGGCCCTGTCTTGGAACCCCGATAAGGCGCCTGCGCCTATCCTCGTCGCCAAGGGGCGCGGCGAGAAGGCCATGGCGATCCGCGAACTGGCCGCCGAATACGCCGTGCCCACGCTGGAATACCCCGCGCTCGCGCGCTCGGTCTATTACAGCACCCGGGAGAAGCGCATGATCCGCGAGGAACATTACGTCGCCGTAGCCGCGATCCTGGCCTTCGTCATGGCCCTGAAGCGCGGCGAGACACGCACCCGCCCCGCTGTTGCAGTGCCTGTCACCCTGCGCTTCGACAGCGAGGGCCGCCTGGAATCGGCAGGCCCGTGATGCCTGCCTTGCACGTCGCCGCCCTTAACCTGCCCTTCGTGGAGCCGTTCTTTCTGCCATGAGCACGATCAACAACTCCCCCACCGCCACCAGCTCGCTGGTCACCGCCCTCGGCGGGGGCAGCGGCATCGACATGCTCGACCTCGCCAACAAGCTGGCGCAGGCGCAGTTTGCCAACAAGGTCAACCGGCTCGACACCCGCAGCGAGACGCTGGAAGCCCAGATCTCCTCGGCGTCCGACATCCGCTCGATGATGCTCGCGCTCGACACCTCGCTGGGTACGCTGATCCGCACCGGCGACCTCGCCCGCACGCCCAGCGTCGCCAACAGCTCGGTCGCCTCGGCCTCGCTGACCGGCACGTCACTGCCCAAGGGCAGTTACGATCTGGAAGTCACGCGCCTCGCCAGTGGCCAGAACATCGCCAGCAACGCCTATAACTCGGCCTCCGACACGGTGGGCGCCGGCACCCTGACCCTACGCTTCGGCACGGTTTCGGGCAGTACCTTCACCGAGGATACCGGACACGCCGCCGTCGACATCACCATCGCCAGCGGTGCGACGCTCTCCGACGTCGCCAGCGCCATCAACGGCGCCAATGCCGGCGTGCAGGCCTATGTCGCGCAGACCGTCGACGGCGCCCAGCTTGTCCTCAAGGGCCAGAACGGCGCGGCCAACGGGTTCATCCTGGAGGCGGCCGAGGACGGAGCCGAACCGGGCCTTGCCAACCTAGCCTGGAACCCGTCCTCCACCAATGGCGAGCTCCTCGCCAGCGCCGTGGATGCGGCCTTCTCGGTCGACGGGCTCGACTACACCTCCACCTCGAACACGGTCAGCGACGTCATTCCCGGCGTGCGCCTCCAGCTTTCGGGCACCAATATCGGCGCGCCCACGCGCGTCTCGTTCGCCGATCCGGGCCCCAGCATCTCCAGTTCGATGCAGGACCTGACCGATGCGCTGAACGAGGTCATGTCCGCGCTCAACGCGGCGACCGCCATCGGCGGCGAACTGGCGGGCGACCGCGGCGCCCGCGCGCTCAAGCGCGCCTTCTCGGGCCTCGCGAGCAGCACCATCATGCCCAACGCCACGGGGACCGCGCGCACGCTTGGCGACCTGGGCCTCAAGACCGAACGCAACGGCACCTTCACGCTCGATACCGAGCGGCTCGCCGCGACCATGGAAGCCGATCCGGAAGGCGTCGCGGCCATGTTCACGACCGGCGTTCACGGTGTCTACGCCAGCATCAACCGCATCTACCGCGACGCCTCCTCCACCACGAGCCTCAACTCGCTGGGCTCTTCGATCCGCCGGTACACCAAGCAGCTCACCGACATTTCGGAGAGCCGTACCGAGATCGCCGAGCAGCAGGAAAAGCTGCGCGCGCGCCTTGCCGGCCAGTTCACGACCTCGGAAAGCCGCATCGGCATGCTGAACTCGACAATGGCCATGCTGGAAAACCAGATCGCCCAGTGGAACCGTTCGGACAGCTGACATGCTTGGACGCGTCACCCCTCACGAAGCCTATCGGCGCGTCGACTTCGACGCCCGCGTCAACGGCGCCGACCGCACCGAACTGGTGCATCTGTGCTATGAACATCTCGTCAGTGCGCTGGGCACCGCGCTCCACGCCGACTCCATCGGCGATGGCGAACTGAAAAGCCGCTCGATGACCCGCGCCCTGACCGCCGTTACCGCCTTGCAGATGGGCGTCTCAGGCGACAGCGGGATCGCCTCGGCGCTGAACCAGCTCTACGCCGCCGCGCGGCGCACGATCCTGGATAGCGCGACGACTTTCGCGCGCGACCGGATCGATGCCCTGCGCAGCGATTTCCTGGAAATCAGCCAGGCCATGCAGACCGGCTGATCCCGCCGCGTTTACCACCTAGCGCCCCAATTTTTTGGCGCATTCTCCATCTACCACCATTTCGGCGGCCCGGATTTCCTGACCTCCCGTTGATTTCTCGGTAATTTCCCTCGGAGCGCCCCCCAAAACCTCGACATCGGACGGGAAACCGCAGGAAAACACCCCGATTTGCGATATCTCCCTAAGCAGAAATAAGAAGGGAGAATTATCTTGGAACAGGGTATCTCGAACCTCATCCTGATCGACAGGGACATGCGCCGCCGCGCCACCATCAGCCATGCGCTGTCTTCGGCCAACATTCACGTCGAACCCTTTGAAAACCTCTCCGAACTGACCTCCAGCTGGCCGCGCTCGGGCATCATCCTGATCCATGACGATGCCGGCGCCATCGACGAACTGATCGAAAACATGTCCCAGCATGGCGAATGGTTTCCAATCATCGCCTTCAGTGAAAACCCGGCCGCCCAGCGCATCGTCGGCGCCATCCTCGACGGCGCGATCGATTACATTGCCTGGCCCATCACCGCGCCCGAGCTTAACGAAACGCTCGATCGCGCCATGCGCCGGGCCGAAAGCGTGGGCAACGCCAAGCTGCGCGAGATCATGGCCCGCGCCCGCGTGGACCGCCTCACCCGCCGCGAACGCGAAGTCCTTGGCGGTGTCGCCAGCGGCCTGTCCAACCGTCTCATCGGGGAAAAGCTCTCGATCAGCCCCCGCACGGTGGAGATCCACCGCGCCAACATGCTCAACAAGCTGGGCGCAAACCACACCTCCGATGCCATCCGCATCGCCATCGAAGCGGCCATGGTCCACTAACCAGGTCGCAGGCAGAGGAAATCGGAAGAACCGGAAGACGGGAATGCCTTTTGCCAAGGGTTATCCGTCCTTGCTTCAAATTCATTGATCTTACGCTTTTGAACAAGGGCGGCGCACGCAAGGTGAGGCCGACAGTTCGGGGAGCCCGAGGGCGATGGCCC
>NZ_JALHAT010000036.1:0-54107 GCF_022818885.1 Novosphingobium mangrovi
TGGCTCCAGACCAGCGCGCTGGGCTGGACGAAGCGGGCCCAGATGGTGGTGTCGAGGCGCTCTCCGGCGGCGGCCGCGCGGAAGGTTTCGAGCGGCATCGTCGCGACCTTGGCGCGCAGGTCGGCGTCGGGGAGCGCGGTCCCGTCGGGCGCAGTGTCGGCGGGCGAGCAGCGCCATTCGTGGTAGCTGACGCGCGGCCAGATCTTCTCGACCTGCGGGGTGTCGGTCAGGACATAGAAGTCGAGCACGCCTTCCAGCGAGCCGGTGCGCAGGTTCGAGCCGTAGAACAGCACGGCGAGCACGGGCACGGGGGACTGTGCGGCCAGACGGTGCGCGAACGCCGCCACGGCCGGTTCCACCGGGCGTTCGAGTGCGGTCCGGATCCGCCCCAGGAGGTCTACGCTCATGTCCTTATGCTCAGGCAAGGACGCCTCGAAATCAAGACAGATGGAGAAAGGGGTGAAAATGCCAGCGCCGGGTGGCGCGTGCAGCGTGGGCTCAGGGCACCACGAAAGTCAGCTGCGGGCCTTCGTCCATGATGTAGCGCCCGGCCGGGAAAGCCTCGCCATCGAGGATGAAGGGGCCTTCGATGTCCATATCGACGTCGCTGGTGGCGAAGCGGTGCAGGCCATGACGGCCCAGCAGGCGTCCGCCCAGGCCCATCATCACCAGCGGCGCGAGGCCCAGCACGAGGCGGCTGGCGCGGTCGAGCACGAGGAGCTTGAGGCCCGGCGCCACCTTGCGTCCGAAGGGGCGCATGCCGAGCGGGAAGCGCTCGAAGGTGGTGGCGATGGTGAGGAAGCGGCGGTCGGTTTCGCCGCTGCCGCGCTTCGCTCCGGCATGGGGCAGCGCGCGGCCCGTCATGCGGTCGACAAGACGCGTAGGCGTGCCCCGGCGCCAGGTGTTGCCCTGACGGCCGAAGAGGGCCTGGAGGATGCCCGACAGGATCGAGATGCCGACCGCCAGCGAGTTGAACGCGCCGCGGCGGTGCGCTTCCTGCCCCGCTTCGGTGCACAGCGTGTAGACGCCCGAGCCCAGGATGAAGCCCTGAACCGCGGCGAGGCCGGTTTCGGCCGCGTCGGCCGAGGTGATGCGCAGCGGGTGGCGGGTGACCGTCTTGCCCTTGTGGGCGGCGGCGAGCGCCTCGGTCAGCGACCATTCGCCGGGAAGGCCCAGGTCCACTGTCAGCGCGTTGGTCTTGCCCTTGGGCAGCACGATCAGGCGCGGCCAGTCCTCGCCGAAGATCTCGGTGCCGCAGGTCAGCACGTCGCGCACGGTGCCATCGCCGCCGTCGATCACGAGATAGTCGATCCCGCGGCGGGCAAATTCGCCCAGCGTGTCGAGCAGGGCCTTGCGGTCCCGCGGGGTTTCGGTCAGGATGTTCGAACAGTCCGCCATTTCCGCGGCCTTGCCCTTGTTACGGTGGCTGCGCGGATTACGGATGATGCCCACGAGCGGCACGGCGCGTCCGGCCCGGGCACGGGCGACCGCTGTGCGCGAAGGGCGCTGCACGCGATTGCCGAAACGCGGCATCGCTTCAAATTCGTAGATTGATCCGTTCACGCGCTCCACATAGGCATTCGCGCGGAAAAAATCATCCCGAAATACGCTCTGACACATTTGTGTGACATATTGATGGCTGTTTCGCGCTGAAGTGATGCCTGGAAGGCACGAAATGATGGGTGCCGTGCCGCCCCGGCAGGCTGCACCCGCGCCTTGGCAGGCCCAGTGTGCTGTCCATGCGCCGACTCGTGGCCGCGGGCCCCTCGCGCGGATTGCCAGTCTGTGCAACTCGCAGTAGGGGCCAGTCATGGCACAAGGTGAAAATGCAGTGGGTGGCCCGACGGTGACGGTCGTCGTCGGGCACAACGACGTGGTCCTGTGGGGCCTTTCGGTGACGGAGCGGGTCGGACGGATCGCCCGTGCATCGGGGCTGGAACTGGCCGCGCAGGTTCCCGGCGCGGCGTCCAAGTCGGGCGCGATCCTTGTCCATGCCGATTTCGCCTGGGACCCCTCCTGGTTTCGCCACGTCCTCGCGCATCCGGGCATGGTGCTGACGCTGGGCGGTGTGCCCGCGCTGGCCCATGCGCGCTCGGCCGAAGAAGCAGCCGCGCTTGCGGCGGCCATGCGCGGCGAGGCGGGGCAGGGGCTTGCTCTCCCGGGTCTGCAGGTCCTGGCCTTCGAGGATGGCCCGACCATCGAGAACAAGCAGCTGCGCAAGCGCGAGACGCCCTTCCTGATGCCGCTGCGCGCCGACAACGTGCGCGCGATCGAGCGGGCCAGCTATTTCGGCGCCTACAAGGGCGTGACCGATATCCTGACCAAGTACCTCTGGCCCGAGTGGGCCCTTGTGCTCACCCGCATCTGCGCGCGCTGGCGCGTGACCCCCAACATGGTGACCTTCGTGGGCGCGCTGTTCTGCGTGATCGCGACCGTGCTGTTCGCCTACGGGCACTACTGGGTGGGCATGGCGACGGGCCTCGTGTTCATGGTGCTCGACACCGTGGACGGGAAGCTTGCACGCTGCACGATCACCTCTTCGGCCTGGGGCAACGTCTTCGACCACGGCATGGACCTTATCCATCCCCCGTTCTGGTGGTGGCTGTGGGCGACGGGCCTCGCCAGCTGGGGGCTGGCCTACGATGACACCACGTTCTGGTGGATCCAGGGCGTGATCCAGCTGGGCTACTGGGTCCAGCGCGCGATCGAGGGTATCTTCATGCGCATGGCGGGCGGGCTCCACATCCACGTGTGGACGCGCTTCGACAGCTGGTTCCGCCTGATTACCGCGCGGCGCAATCCCAACATGGTGATCCTTTTTGTCGCCATGCTCTTCGCGCGTCCCGACATCGGTCTGGCCGTGGTCGCGGCGTGGACCGGGCTGAGCTGTGCGATCCATGCGGTGCGTCTGGTCCAGGCCCTTGTCTACAAGGCGCGCGGGGGCCAGATAACCTCGTGGTTGGCGGAAGGTTGACGATGCACGCGACGCTCGAGAAATTCGGTTACCCGGCCAGTGAAGTGAAGGCCTACGAACACTGGGTGGTCCTCGTCCGGCCCGCCCAGCCCACGCTCGGCAGCCTGGTTCTGGCCGCCAGGAGCACGGCGACCGCCTTCGGGGACCTGCCGGCAGGTGCGCACGCCGAACTGGCCGAGATCACGCGCGACATTGAGGCCGCGCTCGCGACCTTCTCGGGCTATGAAAAGCTCAACTACCTCATGCTGATGATGGTGGACCCGCAGGTCCACTTCCACGTCATTCCCCGCTACGAAGGTGCGCGCGAATGGCAGGGGATCGTCTTTGCCGATGCCGGTTGGCCCGGTCCCCCGGCGCTGGGCGACGCGCACAAGCTGACCGGCGACGAGCCGGACGCGATGCGCGCCGCACTCCAGGCGCTCTGGGCCTGAGCCGGGTTCACATTTCGTAGGTAAAAGAGAGATCCGAGGGCCATCGCCCTCGGGCTCCCGGAACGGGCTTGGCCAGCTTGCGCGAGGAGCGCGGCGCAACAGGTGCGAAGGCGCGCGTGGAAAACAGAAGGGGCAAAGCCCCTTCATCCTCCTCCAATCCGAACCCTCTCAACCTCGCGGCCCGCTGGAAGACCCATCTGCGCTCGACAGGATGGGGAGCCCGAGGGCGATGGCCCTCGGAATCACCTGTTTTTCTGATCTTCCAGCTGCGCGATCAGGTCGCCCACTGGTCGGTGAGCTGGGTCGCGATCTCGATGTCGTTGAGAAAGTCGACTTCGGCCCAGTCCATGCCCTCGATCGAGAGCGTGCCGACCTTGCCGGTGGGCGCGATCGAGTCGATGACCTTGAGGTACCAGTGCTGGACGCCCTCGGGCGTGCGCATGGCCTTGCGCACCGTCTCGCGGAAGAGGTCTGCGCCTTCGCCGCGGAAGGCCAGGAAGCCGATCGATTCGGCGTTCGACTGCTCGGCGGTGAGCGTCTTGCCGATATGGACGAGGCGCCCCTCGGGCGTGCGTTCGACCTTCATGTCGTCGCTGTCGTAGCCCTCGGCCTTGACGTCGACGGTGACCGCGATGGGCCAGGGGTTGGGTTCGGCCAGTACCGCGCGGGCAATGTCTTCGGAGACCAGCGTATCGCCGTTCAGGATGACGAAGTCCCCGCGCATCGCCTCGCGCGCGATCCAGCACGATCCGAGGTTGTCGGCGACCTTGAAGAAGGGGTTGAAGCGCACCGTGATCTCGACGCGCGGGTCCTCGATGGCGGCGAGATGGGCTTCGAGCATGTCGGTCATGAAGCCGGTGACGACGTCGATCCGCTTGATCCCCGCGCGCGCCAGCATCTCGATCTGCCAGGCGATCAGCGAACGGCCCGAAAAGTCGATCAGGCACTTGGGACGTTCGGCGGTGAGGGGAAGGAGGCGCGAGCCCTGGCCGGCGCTCAGGAGGATGGCATGTTCGATCATGGGGGTCACTATGTGGTCTGCTGGGGAGGCCTAGGCCTCTAGCGCGCGGCGCGGCGAAGGGAAAGGCAAACGCGCCGTTTCGCGTTGAATTGCGCGCGCGGCGTGTATCGACAGCTTGCAAGTCGGCGCGCGCTCGTCCACATGCCCGCCAATGTCGGCCAAACCCAACCGTCCTAAGACCGAATCTTCGCTGGGGCGGATCCTTCGTAACACCGCCTGGCTGCTGGGCGGCAAGGGCTTCGGTGCTGTGTGCAGCATCGCGTATCTTGCCATCCTGACGCGCACCCTGGGCCTGAAGGACTTTGGCCACTTCTCGCTTATCTTCGGAACCGCGCAGGCGATCATCGCGCTGACCGGTTTCCAGACCTGGCGGGTGGTCGTGCGCTACGGCAGTGCCCACGTCCATGAAAAGGAATGGGGCCGCTTTGGCCGCCTTGCCATGCTGTGCGGGGGGCTCGACGCCATCGGCGCAGTGCTCGGCACCGTGGTCGCGGCGGTCGCGATCTTCGGCTTCGGGCATATGCTCGAATTGAACCAGGCCTACGTCAATGTCGCCTTCTGGTTCTGCTGCGCTTCGCTCTGGGCGCTCGTGTCCGCGCCCACGGGCGTGGTGCGCGCGCTCAACCGCTTCGATGCGGCGGTCTATGTCGAGGCGGTGGTGCCTACCGGGCGGCTCGTCGCTGCGCTGGCGATCTGGTTTACAGGACCCAGCGTGGCCCGCTTCCTCTTCGCATGGGCCGCGATCGATATCGTGGAGGCTGCGCTCTACTGGATCGTCGCGCGCCGGCTGTGCCCGGAGGGTATCCGCCTTTCCAATTTCTGCCGCCTGCGCACGGCCCTGCGCGAGAACGAGGGGCTCGCCCACTTCTTCCTCGTCTCCTACTTCGGCTCCTCGATCGACGCGCTGATGAAGAACGGCCCGCTCCTGATCGTGGGTGGCTGGGTCAGCACGAGCGCGGCGGGTCTCTACCGCCTCGCCTCGCAGCTCTCGCAGGCGATGAGCAAGCTCTCGACCCTGCTCACCCGCTCGGTCTACGCCGAAGTCGCCCACGTCAGCGCGTCGTCCGAGGCTTCGGAACTGCGCAAGCTGGTCGGCCAGACCAGCAAGATCGCGGGCGGCGCGGCGCTGCTTGTCGTGCTCCTCGCGCTGGTGGCGGGCAAGTACCTGCTGCAGCTCATCGGCGGCGACGATTTCGAGCAGGGTGCGGCGATCCTCGTCCCGCTCGCCATTGGCGCCAGCTTCGATCTCGCCAGCGTCTCGTTCGAGCCGGTGCTGCATTCCACGGGCCGAGCCAACCTATCGCTCTTCGCGCGCGTGGTCGCGCTGGTGGCGATGGGCATCAGCCTCGTCTTCCTGATCGGTTTCGGATCGACGGGCGTGGCCTGGGGCGTCGCCATTGGCGGGGCGTGCTCGTACCTGTTCATGGGAGGGCTTGCGCTGCGCACGCTGCGCCGCCTCGAACATGAGGAGAAGGCCGCCGCGGCGGCGTCCTGAGCCCTCACAGCGCTCGACACCTCGCGCGCCGTGCGTATCATGGCGCCATGAGTGTTTCCATCGAGGCGGACTGCCCCGCCGCCATTTCCGAGCGCATCGTCGCCCTGCGCCGCGCGATCCATGCCGAGCCCGAACTGGGCCTCCACACCCCCCTGACGCGCGACAAGATCCGCGCCGAGCTGGCCGACCTTCCGCTGGAATGGGAGGAAGGGCCCTCGACCACGGGCCTTGTCGCGACCTTGCAAGGGGGCGCGGGACCGGGCCGCTCTGTACTCCTGCGCGGCGACATGGACGCGCTGGCCATGCCCGAGGAAACCGGGCTGGATTTCGCCTCCACCATTCCGGGCGTGATGCACGCCTGCGGGCATGACACCCACGTCGCCATGCTGGCGGGCGCGGCGCGATTGCTGGCGGGCAAGGCAGACAGGCTGACCGGCGAGGTGCGCTTCATGTTCCAGCCGGGTGAGGAAGGCTGGCACGGCGCGCGCTACATGCTCGACGACGGCCTCCTGGGTGGCCCCGGCACGTCCCGCGCCCTGCCCGAGGCCGCCTTCGCGCTCCACATCATGCCCAACGCGCGCCACGGCATGATCGGTGGGCGGGCAGGGCCCCTCATGGCCTCGGCCGACCAGCTTGCGATCACCGTCAAGGGCCGGGGCGGACACGCCTCGATGCCGCACGACACGATGGACCCCATGCCCATCGCCTGCGAGATCGTGGCCGCCATCCAGACCATGGTCGCGCGCCGGTTCTCGGTCTTCGATCCGGTCGTCGTCACCATCTCCAAGATCACGGCAGGCAGCGCGCACAACGTCATTCCCGACCATGTCGACATGCTGGGCACGATGCGCTCGCTCTCGGCCACCAACCGGGCGCGGCTGCGCGAAGAGGTGACCGCGCTCGCCGCCGGTATCGCCGGGGCTCACGGCCTTGCCGCCGAGGTCGAGATCATCGAAGGCTTCCCCGTTACCGTGTGCGACGCGCGCGCGGTCGACTTCGGCGAGGGCGTGGCGCGGGACCTGTTCGGGGCCGACACCTTCGAACGCCTCACCAACCCGATCATGGGCGCGGAGGACTTCGCCTATGTGCTGGAGAAGACACCCGGTGCGATGTTCTTCCTGGGCGTGGCGGCCGAAGGTGATGACTGGAGTCAGTGCTGCGGCATCCACTCGACCCGGATGATGGTCGATGAGAGCGTTCTGCCCCGGGGCGCATTGTTCCTCGCTGGCCTCGCCGAGCGGTATCTTGCGACGGGCTGGGCGTAGTAGAACGTAGAAGAACAAGGATGAATTCGAGGGCCATTGCCCTCGGGCTCCCCGAACTGTCGAGCGCAGGTGGGCCGGACAGCGTGGTTCGCGGGTGAGAGGTCTCGTCTCGATAGGGATTGAGGGGCTTTGCCCTCTATTTTCTGTCCGCCATCCTCACGTTTCGTGCGCTCCGTTCACGGCACGAACTGCCCAGGACGGTTCCGGGGTCAAGGGGCGATGGCCCCTTGAATCATTCCCTTCTTCCCACTTCGTTTGCGCTTTCCCGCCTTGGTCGCCATGTAGGTCCCCATGACGGACAACTGGCAATTCTGGGTCGATCGCGGTGGCACATTCACAGACGTGGTGGCGCGCGCGCCGGACGGGCGGTTCGAGCGGCTGAAGCTCCTGTCCGAGGACCCGGGCCGTTACGAGGACGCGGCGGTTGAGGCGATGCGCCGCCTGACGGGCGTCGAGGAAGGTGATCTTCCGCCCAGCGAACTGCGGCTGGGTACTACGGTTGCCACCAACGCGCTCCTGGAGGGCAAGGGCGAGCCGGTCCTGCTCGCGATCACGCGCGGCTTTGGCGATGCGCTGCGGATCGGCACGCAGGAGCGCCCGGACATCTTCGCGCGCCACATCGCTCTGCCCGATCCGCTCGCGGCGAAGGTGCTGGAGATCGACGAGCGCATCGGCGCGGACGGCACGGTCCATCGCCCGCTGGACGAAGCGGCCGCGCGCGCAGGGCTTGAAGCGGCCTTTGCGGACGGGTTTCGGGCCATCGCCGTCGTCCTCATGCACGGCTATCGCCATACGCAGCACGAAGCCGCGCTGGCCAAGCTGGCGCAGGAGATCGGCTTCACCCAGGTTTCGGTCAGCCACGAGGTGGCCCCGCTCATCAAGCTCATCGCGCGCGGCGATACCAGCGTGGTCGACGCGCATCTCTCGCCCGTTCTGGATCGCTACATCGACGGGCTGGAGGCCGGTCTCGGCCCCCATGTCGATGCGCTCTACATGCAGTCGAACGGCGGGTTGACGACGGGCGGCATGCTGCGCGGCAAGGACGCGATCCTGTCGGGGCCTGCGGGCGGCATCGTGGGCATGGCGGCCATCGCGAAGGAGGCCGGGTTCGACGAGGTCGTCGGCTTCGACATGGGCGGCACCTCGACCGACGTGTCGCACTATGCAGGCGAGTACGAGCGCGACAGCGAGACGCGCGTGGCGGGCAACCGCGTGCGCACGCCGATGATGCGGATCGAGACGGTGGCCGCGGGCGGTGGCTCGGTCTGCGCCTTTGACGGCGCGCGTTTTCTGGTCGGCCCGGAAAGCGCGGGCGCGGTGCCGGGCCCGGCCTGTTACCGGCGCGGCGGCCCGCTCGCGGTGACCGACTGCAATCTGCTTCTGGGCAAGCTGCGTCCCGCGCATTTCCCCCACGTCTTCGGCCCCGAGGGCGACGAGCCCCTGTCGCTGGAGGCGGCGCAGGCGCGCATGGACGCGATCCTCGCCGAGGCCAAGGCCGCAACGGGGCGCGAACTCACCCGCGAGGAGGCCGCCGAGGGCTTCCTGGAAATCGCGGTCGCCAACATGGCGAACGCGATCAAGACCGTCTCGCTGCGCCGGGGCCACGATGTCACCCGCGCGGCGATGGTGACCTTTGGCGGAGCGGGCGGGCAGCACGCCTGCAAGGTCGCCGACGCGCTGGGGGTGACGACGGTCGTATGCCACCCGCTCGCCTCTGTGCTCTCGGCCTACGGCATGGGCCTCGCTGACCGCCGCGTGCTGCACGAGCGCACGCTCGGCCTCACCCTTTCCGAGGAGAGCAAGGCTGCGCTCGATGAGGCGGTGTCCGGGCTCGGCAAGGCCGCGCGCGCAGACCTTGCCGCGCAGGGCGTCCCCGAAACCGCCATCACGCTCGAAGCCTCGCTCGCGATCCGCCCGCGGGGCAGCGAAAGCACGATTTCGGTGCCGCTGGGCGATCTCGCGGAGATGCGCGCGGCCTTCCACGAGGGCTGGGACCACCTGTTCGGCTTCGCGCCGGGCGAGGATCTCGTCGCCGAAACCTTGCGCGTCGAGGCGGTTGCGGGCGGCCATGCCGGTGGCGGTGCGGTGATGCCGCTCCCCGCGACCTCGGGCGCGGCGGCCGAGACGGTGTCGGTCTGGACCGGCGGCGCGCGCCACGAGGCGCCGCTCTACCACCGCCGCGACCTTGCCGAAGGGTTTGCCGCTACGGGCCCGCTGCTCGTCGTCGACGATGTGTCCACCACTGTCGTCGAGCCCGGCTGGTCGGTGCGTGTCGATGCTGTCGGCAATCTCATCCTGTCGCGCAGCGCGCCGCAGCAATCTGCGCTGTCCTCCAGCACCGAGCGCGATCCGGTGCGGCTCGAGATCATGGGCGCGCTGTTCATGGCGATTGCCGAGGAAATGGGCGCAGCGCTGCAGCAATCGGCGCGCTCGGTGAACATCCGCGAGCGGCTCGATTTCTCCTGCGCGCTGTTCGATGCGGCCGGAAACCTCATCGCCAACGCCCCGCACATGCCGGTTCACCTCGGCTCGATGGGCGAATCCGTGCGCACCGTGCTGGAGCGGCGCGGGAACGCAGCGGACGGGCGCGGTATCCTCGCGGGCGACGCCTATGTCCTCAACGCGCCTTACGATGGCGGCACGCACCTCCCCGACATTACCGTGGTCATGCCGGTCTTCGCCGAAGATGGCGACGACGCGCCCGCCTGGTTCGTCGCGGCGCGCGGGCACCACGCGGACATCGGGGGGATCAGCCCGGGCTCGATGCCCCCGCGCAGCCGCACGCTGGACGAGGAAGGTGTGCTGATCGACAATGTCCTCCTCGTCGACAGGGGCACCTTGCAGGAGGCGGCGATGCGCGACCTTCTGGCCTCGGGTCCGCATCCCTCGCGCGCGATCGAGCAGAACATCGCGGACCTGCGCGCCCAGCTTGCCGCGTGCCGGCGCGGGGCCTCGGAACTGCGCCGCATCGCGGGCGAGCAGGGCCGCGCGATGGTCGATGCCTACATGGGCCACGTCCAGGCCTATTCCGAAGAGGCCGTGCGCCGTCTGATCGAGCGCCTGACGGACGGCACCTTCGTGCTGGAGATGGACAACGGCGCGCAGATCCACGTTGCCGTCACCATCGATCGCGACACGCGCAGCGCCGTCATCGACTTTGCCGGAACCTCGCCGAAGTTGCCCGACAATTTCAATGCGCCGCTGCCGGTGGTGCGCGCGGCGGTCCTCTACGCGGTGCGCACGCTGATCGACGATCCGGTGCCGATGAACGAGGGGTGCCTGAGGCCCATCGCGGTGCGCGTGCCCGAAGGTTCGATGCTGCACCCGGTCGCGCCCGCCGCGGTCGTTGCAGGCAATGTCGAGACCAGCCAGGCGATTACCGATGCGCTGTTCGGCGCGCTGGGCGCCATGGCGGCTGCGCAAGGCACGATGAACAACTTCACCTTTGGCGATGCCGCGCACCAGTACTACGAGACAATCGCGGGCGGATCGGGCGCAGGGCCCGATTTCGACGGGACGAGCGTGGTCCAGACCCACATGACCAATTCGCGCCTGACCGACCCGGAAGTGCTGGAAACCAACTTCCCGGTCCTGCTGGAGGAATTCTCGATCCGCGCCGGTTCGGGCGGGGCGGGCCAGCATCGCGGTGGCGACGGCGCGGTGCGCCGGGTGCGTTTCCTGGCCCCCATGCAGGCGGGCATCCTCTCGCAGCGCCGCAAGGTCGCGCCCTTTGGGCTGGCCGGCGGCGGTGATGGTGCGGCGGGCATCAACCGCATCGAGCGCGCGGACGGCCGCGTCGAGGAGCTGGGCCCCACCGCCAAGGTGGACCTCGAACCGGGCGACGTCTTCGTGATCGAGACACCGGGGGGCGGCGGCTTCGGGGGCTGATACCGCCCCCCCGTTACCCGCCGTACAGGGCAACCTTTGCCTTGCGCGGCGCGTTTGTCCTGTGCCACCATGCGCGAAAATAAATTAGGCACGGGAACAGGATGATGTCGCGTTTGCGAAATGAGAGTGCGCTGCGATGAGCGGGCCGGTCTTGCCCACAACGTTCGATCCCAGCGCCCCGGACGCGCAGGCGCGCACCCGGCACAACCGCGCTCTGGTCGAGGATCTGCGCGAACGTGTGGCCCGGGCCGCACTGGGCGGCTCGGCGAAGGCGCGCGAACGCCACGAGGCGCGCGGCAAGATGCTTCCGCGGACCCGCGTCGAAGCGCTGCTCGATGCGGGCGCGCCGTTTCTGGAGATCGGCCAGCTGGCTGCGAACGGCCTCTACGAGGACGAGGTGCCTGGCGCCGGGATCATTGCCGGGATCGGGCAGGTCTCGGGGCGCACCTGCATGATCTTCGCCAACGACGCGACGGTGAAGGGCGGCACCTACTACCCGATGACGGTCAAGAAGCACCTGCGCGCGCAGGAGATCGCCAGGGCCTGCCGTCTGCCCTGCATCTACCTTGTCGATTCGGGCGGTGCGAACCTGCCCAACCAGGCCGAGGTCTTCCCCGACCGCGACCACTTTGGCCGTTTCTTCTTCAATCAGGCGCAGATGAGCGGTGCGGGTATCGCCCAGATCGCCTCGGTCATGGGCAGCTGTACGGCGGGCGGCGCCTATGTGCCCGCGATGTCCGACGAGACCGTGATCGTGCGCGAGCAGGGCACGATCTTTCTGGCTGGCCCTCCGCTGGTCGAGGCCGCGACAGGCGAAGTCATCTCCGCCGAGGAACTGGGCGGGGGCGAGCTGCACGCGCGGACCTCGGGCGTTGCCGATCACCTGGCCGATGACGATGCCCACGCGCTTTCGCTCGTGCGCGACATCGTCAGCCATCTGGGTCCGGGCGAGCGCGCCAACGTGGAGCGCCGGGAATCCAGAGCACCGCTCTATCCGGCCGAGGATCTCTACGCGCTCATCCCCGAGGACGTGCGCGCGCCCTACGAAGTGCGCGAGGTTATCGCGCGGCTTGTCGATGGCTCGGAATTTCATGAATTCAAGCCGCTGTTCGGCTCCACGCTCGTCTGCGGCTTTGCGCATATTCACGGGTTCCCGGTCGCGATCCTTGCCAACAACGGCGTGCTCTTTTCCGAATCCGCGCAGAAGGGCGCGCATTTCATCGAGCTGGCCTGCCAGCGCGGCATTCCGCTGCTGTTCCTCCAGAACATCTCCGGCTTCATGGTCGGCGGCGCCTACGAGGCCGAAGGGATCGCCAAGCACGGCGCCAAGCTGGTGACCGCAGTCGCAACCGCGCAAGTGCCCAAGCTGACTGTCATCATCGGCGGCTCGTTCGGGGCGGGCAATTACGGCATGTGCGGGCGCGCCTACGATCCGCGCTTCCTCTTCACCTGGCCCAACGCGCGCATTTCGGTGATGGGGGGCGAGCAGGCCGCCTCGGTGCTCGCCACCGTCCACCGCGACGCGAAAAGCTGGTCTGAGGAGGAGGCCGAGGACTTCAAGGCGCCGATCCGCGCCAAGTACGAGGCCGAGGGCAACCCCTATTACGCCACCGCGCGGCTTTGGGACGACGGGGTGATCGACCCGGCCCAGACCCGCGACGTGCTGGGTCTCGCGCTCGGCGCCGCGCTCGAGGCGCCGTTCCCCGCAAGGCCGCAGTTCGGCGTGTTCAGGATGTGATGATGACGATGGCCAAGGACACTCTCTACGTACTCGACACCGATTGGGCCGATCCGGCGCTGGGCGGGGTGCGGCGCTTCTACTGCAAGGACTGCGTGACGGTGGAGGGGCTGCTCGCCCTGTTCCCTGAGCGCGCGGCCCAGATCGAGGTGATGCGCGTGCCCTGGCCGCGTCCGCGCACGGCGGTGATCGAACGGCTGGGCGAGGCGCACCAGGACCTTCCCGCGCTGGCCTTTGCCGAGGGCGGCTTTGCGGGCGATATCGAAAGCGTCCTCGCCGCGCTCCACACCCGCCATGGTTTTCCGGAGCGTCACCCGTGATCGGCGCGCTCCTTATCGCCAACCGGGGCGAGATCGCCTGCCGGATCATCCGCACCGCGCAGCGCATGGGGATCCGCACCATCGCGGTCCATTCCGATGCGGATGCTGCGGCGCTCCATGTCCAGATGGCCGACGCGGCGGTGGCGATCGGTCCGGCTCCGGCTGTCGAGAGTTACCTGTGCGCGGACAAGATCCTCGCCGCAGCACAGGCGGCGGGCGCCGATGCCATCCATCCGGGCTACGGCTTCCTGTCCGAGAACGCGGACTTTGCGCAAGGCGTCCTCGATGCCGGGCTGACCTGGGTGGGCCCGTCCCCCGCCTCGATCCGCGCGATGGGCCTGAAAGATGCGGCCAAGGCGCTGATGGAAAAGGCCGGTGTGCCGGTGACGCCGGGCTATCTGGGCGAAGACCAGTCGCCCGAGCGGCTGGCGCGCGAAGCCGAGGCCATCGGCTATCCGGTGCTGATCAAGGCGGTCGCGGGCGGCGGCGGCAAGGGCATGCGCCTCGTCGAGGAGGCAGGCGCCTTCGCTGACGCGCTCGCCTCGTGCCAGCGCGAGGCGCGTTCCAGCTTCGGCAACGAGCGCGTCCTGATCGAGAAGTACATCGCCACCCCGCGCCATATCGAGGTGCAGGTCTTTGGCGATACGCACGGGTCCGTCGTCCACCTCTTCGAGCGCGATTGCTCGCTCCAGCGCCGCCACCAGAAGGTGATCGAGGAAGCGCCAGCCCCCGGCATGGACCCGGCCACGCGCGAGGCGCTGTGCGCTGCCGCCGTGCGCGCGGCGAAGGCGGTCGACTACGTGGGCGCGGGAACCATCGAGTTCATCGCCGATGGCTCAGGCCCGCTCGATGCCGAGAAGATCTGGTTCATGGAAATGAACACGCGCCTCCAGGTCGAGCATCCCGTGACCGAGGAGATCACCGGGGTCGATCTCGTCGAATGGCAGCTGCGCGTGGCGAGCGGGGAGCCGCTCCCCGCAGCCCAGGAGGACCTCTCCATCTCGGGCTGGGCGATGGAGGCACGCCTCTACGCCGAGGACCCGGCGCGCGGGTTCCTGCCCAGCACCGGGCGGCTGGAAATGCTCGAATTCGGGGACGCACCGGGCGGTCGGATCGAAACCGGGGTGGAGGCAGGCGACACGGTCTCGCCGCATTACGATCCGATGATCGCCAAGCTCGTCGCGCATGGCGAGAGCCGGGAAGAAGCGCGCGAGAGGCTGTGCGACATGCTGGCCGAAAGCGCGGTCTGGCCGGTGAAGTGCAACGCGCCCTTCCTCGTGCGCGCGCTCGAACATCCTGAATTCGTGGCGGGCACGGTCGATACCGGCCTGATCGGGCGCGACGGCGAGGATATGGCGCAGCCCTGCGCGCCCTCGGCCGAGACGCTGGAAGCCGCCGCGCGCGCGCTCGTCCCCGCCGATCCGCTGCTGGGCTTTCGCCTCAACGCCGCGCCCCGGCGCACCGCGCGCTTCCTGTTGGATGGCGAGCCGTGCGAAATCGCCTTCGAAGGCGGGAGCGAAGACCCGGTCGAGGCCGTCCTGCTCGCCGAACGGGGCGAGGCCTGGCAGCTGACCCACTGGCGGCGCGATGGCGCCCATGGCGCGAGCGCGGGCTCGGGCGCGATCCTGGCACCGATGCCCGGGCGAATCATCGCGGTGGCCGTTTCCGAGGGTGAGGAGGTCGTGCGCGGGCAGAAGCTCGTGACGCTCGAAGCCATGAAGATGGAGCACACGCTCGTCGCGCCGTTCGATGGCGTGGTGGGCGAACTGGCCGTGCGCGAGGGGCAGCAGGTGGCCTTGGAGGCTTTGCTGGTTCGGATTGATGAGGTTGAGTAAGTAGAAGAGAGAATCCGAGGGCCATTGCCCTCGGGCTCCCCGACCTGTCTGGCGCAGTGTACTCGCGCGGCGTTGGGGGAGATGGGAGAGGTTGCGGCTTGGAAAATTGAGGGGCGAAGCCCCTCTGGAATGATCCAATACGTGACCTCACCTTCCGCCCGCTGTGCAGGCTGCGAAAGCTGAGGCCGCCGATTTTGGGGTCAAGGGGCGATGGCCCCTTGAAAACCTCTCTTCAACCTTGAAGGGCCCGCGCCAGCAACGCGTCGAACTCCCCAGGCCAGGTCGCACTCCACTGCGCCCGCTGATCCTCGCCCGCCCAGGAACCCTCAATTCCGTTCAGCATCATCTCGCGCAGCTGGGTCAGTTCGAGGCCCAGGTGGCTGTAGAGGAGCTGCCAGGCACCCGCGGGGGTGACCTGATGGAGCGTGGGATCGTCGGAATTGGGGTGCAGTTTCAAGCCCATCTCGGCCATGCGGCGGATCGGATGGTCGAGCGCCCAGCGTTCGTGCTCGAGCGTGCGCAGGTAGTAGGAATTGGTCGGCACGATGGTGAAGACGAGGCCGCGCGCGGCGTAGTCCCGCGCCAGTTCGGGGTTGTCGATGATGGTGTAGCCGTGGTCCACGCGGTCAACGCCAATGGTGTCGATAGCCATCGCGACATTGGTCCAGGGCATGCCGAATTCGCCCGCGTGCGCGGTGGTGCGCAGGCCATGTTCCTTGGCGAGCGCGTAGGCCTTGGCGAACATCTCGGGCGGGCGGTTGTCCTCGCGGTAGTCGATGCCGATGCCCACGACCTTGGGGTGGGGGTGGGCGATCATCTCTTCGACCATGAAGACTGCCTCCTCGGCCGGGGCCTCGCGGTCGATCGAGGGGATGAGCAGCGAGGAAATGCCGAAGTCCGCCTCGGCCTCGTCCATGCCTTGGAGGATACCCGCGACGGCCTTGGCGTAGGGCAGGCGCCCGTCACGGATGGTGGCGGTGGGGTTCCAGAAGAATTCGGCGTGGCGCACGCTCTCGCGCGCGGCGTCCTCGAGGTACTCGTAAGTGATGCGGCGCAGGTCCTCGGGCGTCATCAGGAGGTAGTCCTCCAGCGCGCGCAGCACGCGTAGCACGCCGACCGGGCGCTCGCCGCGGGTGTAGAAGGCCTCGATCTCGGCGCGTTCGAGCGGGGCGTCGTACTTCGCGACGAGGTCGAGGAAGGTCTCCTTGCGCACGGTGCCCAGCAGGTGGCAGTGCAATTCGACCTTGGGCATCGCCACGAAGAAGGCGCGCAAGGCTGCATCGACGTCGCGCCCGATCGGGGATGCAGGGACGCAGCCGATCGCCAGCGGGGCGACCGAGGGGGAGGGGGTCTCAGGCATGGGTTATTTCCGGTATGCGGCGCAGGCCCTGCGTCAGTGGAGCGTGGCTGCGGTGTAGAAGTAGTAGCCGAGCGGGAGGCTGAGCACGAAGAGGCCGACAGGGATCTGCCGCCAGCGTCCCGCCAGCACCTCGACGAGGACGTGGACGAGCAGGCCCCCGGCGATGCCGGTGCCAAAGCTGTTGGAAATGAGCGTGAGCAGCATCATCGCGATGGGCGCGAAGAGCGAGATCGTGTCCTCGCCCGGAGCCTGGCGGATGGTGCCCATCATGGCGATGCCGATGAGGATCAGCGCGGGCGCGGTCGCCTCGCGCGGGATCGCCATGGCAAGCGGCATGGCAAGCAGCGTGGCGGCGAACAGCACGGCCGCGACCATCGGGGTCATCCCGGTGCGTCCGCCCGCCTCGACGCCGGCGGCCGATTCAACGAGCGCGGTGCCGCCCGGAACGCCGACGAGCGGGCCGAGCGTGGCGGCGAGCGAATCGATCAGGAACGGGCGCTCGATCTGCGGGAGGTTGCCTTCCGTGTCGGTGAGGCCCGCCTTGCCGCCGATGGCGAGCGTGGTGCCCAGCGTCGAGAAGAATTCCGAGGCGAAGAAGGTGAACATGTAGGGCAGCGCAACGAGGCTGATCGCGCCCAGCATGTCGACCTTGCCGGTGACGGGCGCGGGCGACTGGGGCAGCGAGAACACGCCGTCGAAACGGGTAAGGCCCAGCGGCACGCCGACCAGCGCGGCAACGACGATGCCCGCGAGGACGGCACCCGGCACGCGGCGGGCCTGGAGCGCGATGGCAACGGCAAGGCCAATGAGCGCGCAGATCGGGCCGGGTTGGCCGAAGTCGCCGAGTTTGAGCGCATGGCGCGCAACGTCGACGGAGACGAGGCCCGCATCGCGGCAGCCGAGCATGGCGATGAACAGGCCGATCGAGGCGCCCAGCCCCAGCTTGATCTGCGGGGGGATGATGCGCACGACCATGCCGCGCGCGCCCGTCAGCGTCAGGACCACGAAGGCGATCCCTGAAAAGGCGGCAATGCCAAGGCCGGTCTGCCAGGGCACGCCCTCGATCTGGGCGAGCGTGATGCCCAGGATCGCCGAGCCGCCGATGCCCGGACCCACGATGAAGGGGAGGTTGGCGTAGAAGGCCATGGCAAGGCTGCCGATGGCCATGACGAGGATGACGCCCGCGGTTACCGCCGCGCGGTCCATGCCGCCGCTGGAGAGCAGCGAGGGAATGACGACGATGAGGTAGGCGGCGGCCAGGAAGGTGGTGAGCCCGGCAAGCGTCTCGCGCGCAGGCGTGGTGCCGCGTTCGCTCAGCGCAAAGCGGCGTTCGAGGAAGCCTGCAATCACTGCTGCGCCTGCGCGATGAAGTCCTTGAGGAAGCGTTCCTCATCGATGCCCAGGATCAGGTGGACCGGGCGCTCGCCGGCATTCGGGGCCATGTCTTCCTTCCACACCTGCGGCTCGCCGTAGTGCATGCCGGGCATGGTATCGACGTCCATGCGCACGACCAGTTCCTCGGTCACGAGCGAGCGGTCGATGGCGACGGCAACGGTGATCTCGTCCCACAGCGGCTGGCCGAGGCGCGCGTAGGTCTCGAAGTAGGTCGCGACCGGGGTTCCGGCCTTGCCGATGCGCCTGGCGACCTCGGGCGTGACCTTCACTTTGGAACTGACGTTGCCGACCAGCGTGATGCGCTTCCAGGGGGCCGTGAGCACGATGTGCGCGGCCTCGGGGTCGAACAGGAAGTTGAAATCGGTCGAATAGTCGGTGTTGCCGGTGGCCCGCCCGATGGCGGTGTCCAGCTTGCCCGGTTCGATCACGATCTCCCTGGCCAGCGTCGCGATGTCCGGTGCGACCCGAAGGGCCAGCGCGATGTTGGTGAGGGGGCCGGCCGAGACGATCGTGATCTCACCGGGGTGCTGGCGCACGGCCGACACGAGCGCGTCGACCGCGCCCGTGTCGGCGACCGCGACGCTGGGCATGCCCTCGGGCATGGGGGGGACCAGGTCGGGGTCTTCCGGGTGGTACGTGCGACCCGGACGGGGCGTGCTCCACGCCCCCTTGAAGGGAATGCGCCCGTAGCGCGCTTCCCAGTTGGCCATTTCCGCCTGCGTGCGCAGCAGGGGCATCTTCGCGCCGGGGTGAACCGGCACGTCGGTGCGCCCGGCGATCTCCAGGAAGCGCAGGAGGTGCTGCGTCTCCTCGGTCATCCAGGCATCGCCCGTCACCACGCCCACGCCCATGAGGTCCACCCGGGGATCGTGCAGGAGCGGGATCATCGACTGGATGTTGCTCTGGCCGGGGCCAAGGAAATCGTTGTCGAAGAAGATCCGGACCTTGCCGTCCTGCAGTGCCTCTGTGGGGGCAGAGGCGGGCGCGGCCGTGGGGGCGGCCGCGTCCTTTGCCAGCGCCGGGACCGTGGGGGCGATCGCCAGCGCCATGGCGGCAAGGAGAGTGGGGAGGATCTTCGTCATGCCACGCGTTTCCTTGGACAGGAGCGGAAAAATGGCCCCCCGGACGCGCCGGATGGGGGGAAGGGGGACGCGTCCGGGAAGTTCAGGTTGCCAGCCTCAGAACTTGGCCGTGACGCTGGCGAAAAGATAGCGGCCAAGTGCATCGTAAATGCCCGCGAAGAACGCGCCGTTCGAGGTCTGCCCGCTGGTGCTGGCGGTCAGCGGCGGATCGCGGTCGAACACGTTGTTGACGCCCAGGCGCAGCGTGTAGCTGTCCTCGATGAAGAAGCTGGCGGCAAAGTCGATGTAGTCCATTGCCTTCAGCTTGCCGTCGTAGGGCTGGTAGCTGCCCGAGAGGAAGTCGGCATCGCTCGCGCGGTCGTTGCGGGTCGAGCTGATGTGGCGCCAGGTGGTGGCGAGCTTCACGTTGCCATCGGGCGCGGTCCAGTCGAACTGGGCGCGGTGGCGCCAGGTCGGGATCGGCTGGCCGCAGGTCGCGCCGAAGTAGCCGTCGCAGCCGTAGGGCTGGGTGCCCGGCACGATCTCGACTTCGTACGTGTTGGTGCGTGTGCCCGAGAAGGTGACCGAGACGAGGCCCAGGTCCGCGCCGAGGAGGTCATAGAGGTCCTGGCGGGCCGAGGCGGAGACGTCGATGCCGGTGGTCTTGAGGTAGCCCGCGTTGACATTGGTGGTCAGCACGTAGCCGCTCGTCACCAGCGAGCCGGTCGCCGGGTTGCGCTCGATCTGATCGCAGAAGGTGCCCGCCTCGATGCACTGGCTGAGCGTGATCGTGGCCGGGATCGTGGTGATCAGGTCATCGACCTTGATGTCGAAGTAGTCCGCGGTCAGCGTCACGCCGGGCAGGAACGACGGCGTGAGCTGGATGCCGAAGGTCTTGGTGTTCGACTTCTCCGGGCTGAGGTCGGGGTTGCCGCCGACAAGGGCGCCCGAAAGCTGGCCTGCGGCCGGAGCGATCGAGCCGTACTGCGCCGCCGTCACGCCCGAGGCCGCGCAGGCCTCGAAGGTGGCGACCGGGTTGGTGCCCTCGCATGGGTCGGAAAGGCGCGCGGTGCTCACGCGCTGGGGGCCGTAGAGCTCGACCAGGTTGGGCGCGCGCACGGCGTGCTGGAAGCTGGCGCGCAGGCGCACGTCGTTGACGGGCATCCACTCCGCCCCGGCCTTCCAGGCAACGGTGTCGCCTGCGGTCGAGTAGTTGGAGTAGCGGATGCCGCCTTCGAGCGCGAGGCTCTCGAGGAAGGGGCGGTTCTCGGCCAGCGGCACGCGGATCTCGCCGTAGACTTCCTTGACGTCGAACGAGCCCGAGATCGGATATTCGCCGCCCGAGTTGCCCGCGACATCGCGGCTGGAATAGTGCGTGTCGGGGGTGAAGCCGATGCGCTCCTTGCGGTATTCCGCGCCGAAGGCGACGCTGATCGGGTTCGCGGCGAGCGGCAGGGTGAGCCCGAGGTCGCCGGTGACCGAGCCGCTGACGATGCTCTCTTCGGTAAAGCCGGTGCGAGTGAAGGTGCCCTGCACGTAGCCGAGCGCTTCCTCGGTCACGCCGGTGGGCGCGAAGATGTTGATGGGCACGCAGGCAGGGTCCGAGCCCTCGCACACGATCTCACCATTGGCACCGGGCACGGCGCGCAGCGCGTTCGCGAAGCGGGCGAGCGAGATGTCGCCGGTGAGGCGCGAGGAGTAGTTGGTGCGGCCGTACTGGGCGTAGGCGTCATAGGTCCAGCCCGGCGCGAATTCGCCGCGAAGGCCGCCGACTGCGCGGTAGGAGGTGTGGTTGGTGTAGTCGTGGCGCGAGCCGCCCGGCGCGTTGCGCATCGAGACGTTGACGGTGGCATCGTCCTGCGGACCCAGACCCACCGAATTGCACATCAGGTCCTGCTGCTGCGCCGAAAGGTACGGGTTGGAGCAGTTGATGCTGTGCGCGACGGTGAAGATGCCGGTGGGCGAGAGGCGGATGTCCGCCTTGTCGCGCATGTACATGAACTCGCCATAGACCTCGACTGCGGGCGAGATCTCGAAGTGGCCCATGATGTCGGCGTTGATGCGCTCGTCGGGGGCCTGCAGGTCGTAGGTGTTGCCGTTGTTGAAGCCGTCCGAGCTCTGGTAGGGGCGGAAGCCCTCGCCGCCCAGCGTGTAGCTGCCGCGCGTGGTGCCCGTTGCCGGATCGGTCAGCTGGAACTGCGCCGGGTAGGTCGTGGACGAGAGCGAGCAGGCGTAGCCGGTCGCGTTGGCGCGCAGGTTGCAGGTCGCAAAGTCGCGCGAATCGGTGCCCACGCCGTTGATCTTGCGGTAGTTGACGAAGGCGGTGATGTTGCCGCGCCCGTCGGCAAAGTTGGTGCCCGCGGTCAGCGCGAGGCTGGTCTGGAAGCCGTCGACCGTGCTGCCGGTGGGCACGCGCTGGCCCGCCGCTTCGGCGACCGAGGCAATCGCATTGCCGTTGTCGTGCTGGAAGACGCCGGTGCTGCCGTCGAACTGCAGGCCCTCGAAGTTCTGCTTGAGCTGGAAGTTGACGACACCGGCCAGCGCGTCCGAACCGTAGACCGCCGAGGCGCCGCCGGTGACGACGTCGATGCTCTCGACCAGGGCTGCGGGGACGTTGTTGATGTCGGCGGCCTGCGCGGCCGAGCGGGCGGGATCGCCCTGCATCAGGCGGCGGCCGTTGATGAGGACGAGCGTGCGCTGGTTGCCGAGATTGCGCAGGTTGATCGTCGCGGTGCCGCTGGCGCCCACCGTGCCGCCGCGGTTGCCGCCGCCCTGGTCGGCGTAGACCTGGGGCAGGGTGTTGAGGAGGTCTTCAAGACGCGTTGCGCCGCGCGCGGAGATGTCCTCGGCGCCGACCGTCGAGATCGGGCTGACGCTGGTGGCGTTGGGCGAACGGATGCGCGAGCCGGTGACGACGATCGCTTCGGAAGGCTCTTCGGCCGGTGCGGCGCCCAGGTCCTGCGCGGCGCCGGCGGCGGGCACGAGCGCCAGGAAGGTGGCGCTCAGAAGTGCGCTGCGACGGCGCGCGAAGATGGACCCAACGGTGTTGGCAACAGACGACATGACTGACCCCCTGGAAAGAACTTCGGACCCCTTGCGGGATCTCCCGTGCCACCCGAACTCCCATGGCAGACCCGGCATGGGGGATGGAACGGGCCGCCGGAACCCTCATTTTTTCGCACCGGCGGTCTGGATGGGGGAGACCCTATGGTGGCCCAGTTATCAGGGGAAACTGTTTATATTTATCATTCTATAATTCCGTATTATAAGAAGGGCCGTGCCGTGCCGCCCGGAGTCCCGCCTCGCCATGTCGACACCCGCTGCACCGCCCTCGGGGCCTGTGCCTAACTCCCCGTCGCACATGCCGATTTCGATCCGGCAACTGCGCTTTTTCGTGGCCTTGAGCCAGACCGGCAACTTCAGCCGGGCGGCCGAGGCAATGGCGGTTTCGCAACCGGCGCTCAGTGCCTCTATCCGACAGGTGGAGACGATTCTCGGTGTGCGGCTGTTCGAGCGCACGACTCACCGGGTGAACCTGACCGAGGCGGGCGAGGCGCTGCTGCCCCACGCCTGGCGTCTCCTGACGACGGCGGACAACGCCTTCCAGGACATGAACGACACGCTGCGCCGCCGCACGACGACGGTGCGGATCGGCACGATGCCTTCGGCGCTCCCGGCGCTGGCGCAGTTCGTCGCCGGGCTCGACCAGGACGCGCGCGCGATCAGCGTCGACATCACCGACGGGACCAGCGACACGCTCATCACCGGGCTCCAGCGCGGCGCGCTCGACATGGCGATCTGCGCGACCACGCTGATCGAGGAGGGCCTCGCGGGCACCCCCCTGATCGAGGATGAGATGGCCCTCGTGCTCGGTGCCGAACATCCCCTTGCCGCGCGCGCAAGCGTGACCTGGGCGGAACTTGCCGGGCTTGAAGTGGTCCACTTCCGCTCGGGCAGCATTGGCGAGATCAGCACGGCGGCGATGCGCGAGGCCAACATCGTCCATTCGCGCCACTACCGCGTCGATCACATGGAATCGCTGTTCGGCCTTGTCGCCAGCGGCCTCGCGGTCGGGGTCATGCCGCGACTCTACGTGCGCGGCTATGACCCTACGCGCCTCGCCGTCGTCGCGCTCACGGGCCCCGTCGTGCGCCGCCGCCTCATCTTCCTCCACCGCGCCCGTCTTGCCGAAGAACACCCCGAAGCCGCAGCTCTCGCCCGTGATCTTGTCAAGATGCTCCCCGCCGCCCTCTGCGAAAGCTGACCGCCACACACCGCACGCCCGCGCATGGCGAACTCAGATTTTCGATAAATGTGGGAAACTGGAGCGGTGAAGGGAAGCCAATAGGATTGATAAAAACTTGAATTAAAGTGTCTTTTCGAAGGCAGCAATTCAAAAGGCCCCCAATCTGGCCCCCAGCGCTCCGCGCTTCTGTGGAAAAAGCCGAGAACAAGCGAGATCATCGCGCCCTTTTTGGAGGCTGGCATTTAGCACTTCGAGCGATGCTTGTCATGGCTGCTGACAACAACTCACCTCCGAGCAGAGCGCCGTCACAGTATATCGAGGAAGCCAAAGTTCTGTGGATCGCAGACAACTCGCAGCCTCGAGGGGAAATACCGGATGAGATCAGAACCTTAGAACAAAGCGAGTTTTCTGCGGATCAGCGCAAACCCGCTCAACTCGCAGGAGGGTGGCTTTCGCCCAAACCACATTTATTATTATAAACCAACGGCTTGCATCCCGAATTCGCGGGGTAGGGTGTGCTCACGTTTCCAGTTACGGTGGAGAATTCAGAAAAGCGAGACAAGGTGCTTGCGGGGCAACGCATCGCTTACAGTTGGATTTGCAGCCTCGCTGGCGTTTGAGGCTGCATGTGGGCCGGGTGCTCATTGTCTTCTTCCCGACCATTTTCGGTGAAAGCTGCCGTCCGATCCAAGCCGGGTAATACCTCGATCGCCAATCCAGATCAGTTTTTGACCTGAGCGCCTACGCGATATGCGACAAACGCTTTGTCACCGTCATGCAAATAAAGCTTCAAGTTCATGATCCGCGTCGTTGGGTCCCTCTCCTCGATATGGTTGAAGCATCTTTGCAACAGCTTCCAGACGTCCGGGATTGAAAGCTTATTACCTGGAACGGGGATCGAGAATTCATGTCGGACGATGTTTCCAGCCTGGTAATGCTCAAAGCCACATCGGACCGAAACGATAGGTTCTTTCGTTTCGATCTCTCGACTCGGAGTGTGGGCCCAAACGTCAAAATCCAATGAAAAAAGCTCAAGTTCGGAACGGCTGCTCGACGCTTGCAATCGAACGGTATCCCCAAGCTGACCGGCCTTGTTGCACTCTTTCAAGGCGTTTCGGAGCGTCGAAAGGCAAAGCTTGCTGGACACGACCGTCGTCGGATAGCTCATATCCAATACGAGCGTTCGCTCCCTGTTGAGCCGATATGTATTTACCTTAATTTTGGTTTCATGACCTGTAGCGACCGAGATTTCGCGGAACGATTGCAGTGCAGCGGGTCCGTAAATGTCATCAAGCGACTCCTTGATGACGATGTCGCCGACTACAGCACCCAAGAATCTCGCCGCATTTTCGTACTCATCTTGCTTGTTTGGGTCCCAGCGCTGCGGACTTTTGAGCGAATGATGACGAAGTTTCCCGCGTAGGAGTACCAAGGCTCGTATCTTATCTCGAGTGGAATCATCTGGTTTGAAGAGATTGAAAGGAGACCCTCCAGTCGGCTTCTGCTTGGCGAACACCTTGGCATTGTTCTCGACCGATTTGCAGAGTTCAACTTGTCTCGACAGGAGGTCCGTCTGCTTCTCGTTGCCGGTCTTTCCATCACAGAATCGCGTCTCGAGAAACAGGTACATGTTATTGTACGCGTCGATGTATCGGCCAGCACCGTATGCTAGTCGCCCTTCGCGAAAATGCGAGGTCGATTCAATTCGATCATCGGAGATCTGGCCTACACAAAAGGCCCTTCCGATCTGCTCAAAGTCGCAATCTCGATTGAGAACATTGCTGGGATCTGTGCGAAACGATTTGAGATGGATGCTGGCTTCCTCAGCCACGTCTTCCGCGTGAAAACGGAGTTCGTAATTGTCGTAATCCAGATCTACGATCTGTTGGCCGCTTATGACGGCCTGCCAATTCAAGATGCACTTCCGGGCGAGAGATGCATGTTCGCCTCCGGTTACGTGGATGTGCGGAACTTCGGCCTCCGAACCCGCCGCCTGCACACGCGGAGCCTCTCCAACGCCCACACCAGAGAAGGCTACGCAAACTCGCCTCAGGACATTTCCTTCACGTTCTAGGAAGAAGGTTCTGTCCCCCAACTTAATGGGCCAGCCTTCCATCACCTCAACGTGGTTTTTTACATCGAACGCTACTGTGACAATCATGCTCTACCCTTGCCCACCAAGGCAGCTTTCAGCAAGCCTGCGATAACCGACCAACAACAAAGATGTTCGCCTTTGGGCCGAAAGTGGTCGGTCCGGTTTCGGGCAACCATATACAAAAGCTCTCTGAGCGGACCCGCTTCAGTACTACTCACCTTGATGAATTAGAGGGTTCGACTTGGGAATCGATGTCGAAGCGCTTTTCTGATGCCTTGTTCAGAATTTGCGGAGTGTTGCGATCCTCGAAAGATCGCCGAGCTGCAGCACGAGCGGATCGCGCACTTCGTATGCCACGGCGAGGTTGTGGCCGTCGGCTTCTAGGTGAGTGTCCACGTTTTCCACGCCGAGCGCGCCTTTGTTACCGATGACGACGCGGAACTCGTCTTGCCACGCGAATGCTTCTGGCTTGATGAAAGCCAAGCGTTCGGGAAGTGCCCAATCCGTGCCTGGCTCATTGTCCAACCCTCGATACTCGATCGGGCGGGCGAATACGTTCGCGTGATCAAGTTGCGAGCGCAGCCGCACATGGCGACGAATACGGCCCACGAAGCCAAGGCAATGCTGAATTTCAACGCAGAAGGGGCCGTTGAACCTCGCGGCTAACTCCTCTGAGAGCCTGTTGCTCATGCAATAGACGTAGATGTCGTTGACCTTCACAACCGAGACGAACGCCATGTTGTTTTGGAAGGTCCGATCATCCTGATTGATCGTCACGCCACCCTCGGGCTTGTAGCGCAACAGTCCGTCGCTCGGATCGCGACGCACTTCTTTGTCCTCGAAGACATGATAGGTGCCAAATGTGCAGAAGCGGACGCGTCCATTCTCGATCAGATCGCGCGCATGTTCTTCCTCGGCAAAATACCTGAATATCGTCATGCGCTAACTATCGGACATTTCGATCCATCCGCCAAACGAATGTCCCACTGCCACTAGCTTCGACAGCAATAGGGGATACGGGCACTGGCGCGCATAGTGTAATGTGTTGCTTTACACTTTTTAAGGCATGATGCGGTGCATGACTGAAATTCTACCTCCCCAGCACCCCGGCATTTACGTCCGAGATAACCTCATCCCCAAGGGTATGAAGGTCACCGCCGCCGCCCAAAAGCTCGATGTCAGCCGCGTCGCGCTGTCCAATTTCCTCAACGGCAAGTCCGACCTTTCACAGGAAATGGCCGCGCGCCTCGAAGTCGCGTTCGGTGAGCCCGCCCGAAAGCTGCTTGACCTGCAAAGCGCGTGGGCTGCGGCGCAGCCGAAACGCGCAGACCTCACCCCGGTAATAAGCTCCTACGTTCCGCCGTTCCTCCAGCTCAAAGCAGCGAAGATCGAAGCATGGGGCGGATCGGGCATCATGCCGCGCCAGCGGCTCTCGGTGTTTCTGCGCACGCTCGTAAACTCGACGGGCTCTGGGCTTACGAAGGTCAACTTCCCCGGCAACGACGACAGCGAGCGCCCTGGCTGGGACGGCGAAGTCGAAGCCGAGGGCGCCACGCCCTGGGTGCCGCAGGGCCGTTCGGGTTGGGAGTTCGGCGTCAATCAGGACCCGAAAAAAAAGGCAGACGGCGACTTTGCCAAGAGCGTGCAGGGCGTTGATGCCGCCGAGCGCAAAGAAATGACGTTCATCTTCGTCACACCGCGCAGTTGGACGGGCAAAGACGAGTGGGTGAAAGCGCGCAAGAAGGAGAATCATTGGAAGGACGTTCGCGCCTATGATGCGAGCGACCTTGAGCAGTGGCTTGAGCAATCTATCCCCGGCCAGACATGGTTTGCCAACGAAACCGAGCAGGATGCGCAGGGCGCCATCGCACTTGATGAGGCGTGGAAAATTTGGGCGGCCGACTGCGAGCCGCCATTGAAGCCGTCGCTGTTCGACGACGCGCTCACCGCCTACCGCTCGACGTTGAAACGCGCCGTCACGGCCGACCAATACAAGCCGATCATCATTTCGGCGGACTCGCGCGACGAGGCCCTAGCGTTTCTTAGCGCCGGGTTCGCCGCCGACGATCCGGATCTCGGAAGCTTCCGAGATCGTGTGATCATATTTCGCGAGCCGGGCACGCTCAGCAAGCTTGCCGCGCAGGTCTCGAACTTCATTCCTGTGATTTTGTCGCGCGAAGTCGAAAAAGAGTTCGCGCCCTACCGCGCTTCGATGCCTTCCTTCATTGTCTATCCGCGCAACGCCACCGCCTCCGATCCGGACATCACGCTCGAAACGCTGAACTACGAGGCGTTTGAGAAGGCGCTTAGGGATATGGGGATCGGCCACGAGCGCGTGCAGACGCTTAGCCGGGAGACGGGCCGTTCGCCGACCGTGCTTCGCCGTCGTCTCTCGCAACTGCCCGCTATTCGGAAGCCGGATTGGGCTGAAGACAAGAAGACCGCCGCGCAAATTGTGCCTTTCCTTCTCGCTGGTGCTTGGAAGGCCGATAACACAGCTGATCAGGCAATGCTTGAAGCGCTTTCAGACGATGTAGACTTCGATAAACTCGAACGTCATCTCAATGACTTCCTACCACTGGAAAGCGCTCCCGTGTGGCGTGTCGGCGCGTATCGCGGCGTCGTTTCCAAAATCGACGCGCTTTTTGCCATCAAGGACGTGATCCTTGAAGCCGATCTTGAGAGGTTCTTCGCGGTCGCAAGCTTGGTGCTGGAAGAGGCCGACCCGGCGCTTGATCTGCCTGAAGACAAGCAGTGGGCCGCAGGCATCTATGGCAAGACGCGTGAAATCTCCGGTGCGCTACGAGATGGCATCGCGGAGTCCTTGGTGCTGCTTTCTGTATACGGCAGTGAACTGTTCAAGGGGCGTTTGAGCTTCAATACCGAATGGCGCGCTGAAAAGCTCGTGCGGGAACTCTTGGAGCCGCTCACTCTTCAAACGTTGGAATCGCAGTCGAGCGATCTTCCACTCTATTCCGAGGCGGCCCCGGAGCCATTCCTTTCTATTATCGAGGCAGATCTTAGGACGAACGAACCAGCTTCGCTCGCCCTGATGAAGCCCATGTCGAACGTCATGTTCGGAAGGTCGCACCGTACGGGGCTGTTGTGGGCGTTGGAAAATCTCGCGTGGTCGGAGCGACATTTCATGCGCACCGTCCTTGTGCTTGGCAGGTTGGCGGAGCGGGTTATCGATGACAATTTGGCTAACAAGCCATCTTCGAGTTTGTCGGCAATCTTCCGCTCATGGATGCCGCAGACGAGCGCCGATCTTGAAGCTCGGAAAAAGGTTCTTTCAAAACTCGCGGAAACCTTTCCGTCGGTCGCTTGGCCGATCTTGATCGAGCAATTTGAGCGCGGCTCCCGAGTAGGCGACTTCAGCCACAAGCCGCGGTGGCGGCCCGACGGACACGGCTACGGAAACGTCGTCACGCGCTGGGAAGGCAACGAGTTTGCGATGCACGCGCTGCAAACGGCGCTCGCATGGCCGAGCCATACCCTCTCAACCATCAGCGACTTGGTTGAGAATCTTGATGGTCTCGACGACTCGTTGAGGCAGCAAGTTTGGGATGTCGTTGACGATTGGATCAAGGGTGCCAACGATGCGGACCGTGCCGCCCTTCGCGAGAAGATCCGGGTTTCTACGTTCACGCGCCGCGCGTTGCGGCGTCGGAATCGGGAAGACGAACGCGGCGTCGATGAACGCGCGCGCGCCGCATACGAAGCTCTTGAGCCTACCGACCCGGTGCTGCGCTACTCTTGGCTGTTCAAGCAAACCTGGGTGGATGAATCCGCAGATGAGATTGCCGACGAGGAGTTCGACTACAAGAAGCGCGAAGAACGCATTTCCCGGCTTCGCCAGTCGGCCATCGAAGAAGTGCTCGCGCATGGCGGCATCAGTGAGGTTTTCCGCTTGGCTGACTCCGGACAGGCGCAGCACACCGCAGGTTGGTATTTGTCGAAGGCTATCACTGACCTCGAATCCCTCAGAGCAGCGCTTCTAGAAGTCGTCGACGGTGAAGCCGTTAGCGGGGGCAAAGCATCCTTCATTGGCGGCGCGCTTGCCGAGGCTGCCAGTCGCAAGCTGGGATTGCTCGGACCATTGACTGCCGACCAGCCCGACGAAGTCATGCTTTCGATCCTGCTCATCGCTCCGTTCGAGCAATCAACTTGGGATGTGGTGGAAACGCTGAGCGACGATCTGCAATCGCGTTATTGGCGGGACATTGCGCCGGGCTGGAACCGAACCGACGACGATGTGCGATATGCCGTCAAGAAGCTCGTCGAAGCGGGCCGACCGCGCGCCGCCTTCAACTTCGCTCACTTCGACCTCAAGGAACTGCGCGTTCAGGACGTGTTTGATCTGCTCAAGGCGATCGCGCGTGGGTCAAATGAGGCGTCGAAAACCTATTTGCTCGACCCGCACCATCTCCGCGATGCCTTCAAGCTGCTGAACGCGAGCGGTCAGATGGACACCGATGAAATGGCGGGCCTTGAGTTCCAGTTCGTCGACATCTTCGACGAAGACAATGAAGTCGGGCTCGTGAATCTGGAGCGCCGGATCGAAGCGTTCCCGGAGCTGTTCGTAGAGGCAATAGGCTATAGCTTCATCCGCGATGACGACGGGGAAGACGCGTCCGAACCGGAACTCACAGAGATGCAGCGCTCGAATAGGGCGAGCTCGTGTTACAAAATGCTGGACCGCCTCCGCGTGACTCCCGGACATGATGATACCGGAGCGCTGGTCGCGGATCGCATTGTCTCTTGGGTGGAGCAGGTTCGCGCTGGCTGCACGGCGATTGCAAGGGGCGACATCGGCGATCAGATGATTGGCAAGCTCTTGTCGCACGCGCCGGAAGCGGAGGACGGCGTTTGGCCCTGCCTGCCCGTTCGCGATGCGCTCGAGCAGGTCATGAACGAGCATTTGTCTCGCGGTCTTACCGTCGCAATGCGTAATTCGCGGGGGGTGCACTGGCGGGGAGAAGGCGGGGCTCAGGAGCGTGGCATCGCCGCCAAATACGCTGGCTGGGCGCAGTCGATGGAATACACGCATCCTCGCGTCGCAGCGATGCTGCACGGTCTTGAAGAGAGCTACCTGCGTGAAGCTGATTGGGAAGACAACGAAGCGAAGATCACGCGCCGGATGCGTTATTGATGACGGGCAACGATCCAACTCCGGCCTCCGAAGTCATCACGCGCACGACGATCTACGACATGCCGCGCGATGCGACTTTCGAGCAAGTGCGGACTAGCATTTCGGACGCCGGACGCCGCCGCCTTCTTAGCTGGGGCATGGATTTCGACAGCCGTGCGATGACTCTCGGCGCGAAGATCGAGGAGCATTGGGAGCCTCAGGTCAAGGAGATGTGGGCGGCCAATCAAGAGAACATTCGGCAGAGCTTAATCGCGCAGTTTGGCGAGCAAGCCATCGATCAAAAGGTTGAGAATTTTCTCTGCATCGGTGCCAAGCCGATGTCGGTGATGGCCTATCACAACCGCTTCTTCGAGCAGGTACGGCGCTCCTTCGTGATGCTGGACTATTACCCCGCTCTCGTCGGCGCGTGCGCCTTGGGAGAGCGCATTCTCAATCACCTAATTTTGGACATGCGTGACTTCTTCAAAGGCACGCCCGAATACAAGCAGGTTTACCGGAAGGACTCTTTCGACAAGTGGGAAGTGCCCATCGACACGCTTGAGGCTTGGGGCATTTTGCCACCCGAAGCAGCGGTCGAGTTTCGTGCGCTGAAAGCACTTCGGCATCGCTCGATCCACTTCAACGTCGGCACCTACTCCACGCTTCGCGAAGACGCGCTGGCCGCCGTCGTTCACATGCGCACAATCATCGAACAGCAGTTCGGCAGTTTCGCGGTGCGGCCATGGTTCATCTCCGGCACGAAGGGCCACGTTTTCATCAAGAAGGAATGGGAGACGCATCCTTTCATCCTGACCTACTTCGTTCCAAGCTGCCCATTCGTTGGGCCGTTGTTCGGCATGGCCCCGGATCAGAATGGGGCTTGGAGTATTTTCGACAAAGCTGATTACGGCGACGGCGACTGGACCGATGAAGAGTTTACGCGAGAGTATAATGAGCGCGACCCGGAGCAGGTCTTCACCGGCCCGGTTCAGGAGCCTGAGTAACTGGCCACCGCAACGACGGCTCATTGTCCAAGAGAGGAATGACAGCTTTCGATCTTTAATCGTGTTAGATGCTACGTCCGAAAATAGGGCGCAATGCTGCCGTTCTTCAGCACTCAATCGCCGCGCGGCTCTACCTCTATTCACTTGTCCTGATAGGACACGGGCAAAGATCTCGCTCTATCTAACGCCCACTCGCGCAAAACGTAATCTGGCGAGCACACCGTACCCCGCGAATTCGGGACCTATCTACCTAATATCATTGCGATATTGCGGTTTGGGCGAAAGTCACCCGTCTACGAGTTGAGCGGGTTTGCACCGAACCGCTGGCAACTCACTTTACGATAGGTATCTGTAAAATTGCAGTCTTTTGCCGCACTCGCGCGGGTCGCAGAAGAGTTACGGATTTTGGCGCAATCGGTTAGCGCTTCGCCGTCTTAACCGGGGCCACTTCGGCCCCGGCGCGAAGCTTATCGAGGTAGTCGCTCCACCATTGCGCCATCTTCACGCGCTCCTTCCAATGGGCACCGCGATGATAGGCGGCGCGGACCTTGTCGCTATCGCCGTGGGCCAGAGCGCGCTCGATGGCGTCAGGATTCCACTTGCCGCTTTCGTTCAGCAAAGTGGAGGCCATCGCGCGGAAGCCGTGGGCGGTCATTTCATCGGTGGTGTAGCCTAGGCGGCGCAGGCCAGCGTTGATTGTGTTGTCACTCATCGGACGCCTGCGAGTGCGGACGGACGGGAAGACATAGTCACTAGGACCGGTCAGCAGTTGGGCCTCCTGCAGTATCTTGATGGCCTGGCGAGAGAGCGGGACGAGGTGGTCCTTGCGCATCTTCGTTTTGCTGGCCGGGATCGTCCACAACGCGCCATCAAAGTCGAATTCGCTCCATTCTGCATGGCGAAGCTCGCCCGGCCTGACGAACACATGCGGAGCGAGTTGCATAGCAAGCTTGGTGATCGGTTGGCCTTCGTAGCCATCGATCGCGCGGAGCAACTCTCCTGCACCTGCAGGATCGAGGATCGCGCCGTAATGCGTGACGGTGGGGTTCATTAGCGCGCCCCTCAAATCGCGTGTGGGATCGGATTTGAGGCGCGCTGTGGCGACCGCATAGCGGAATACCGAACCTGCCAACTGCAAGGTTCGCTTTGCGCTTTCCAGCTTGCCCTTGCTTTCGATCCGGCGAATGGCGGTCAAGATGTCGGCAGGCTCGATGTCGGCAATTGGCAGATTGCCAATTGAACTGTTGAGGACAGACAGGAGGTATTCGCAGCGCTTTGCCGTGGCGGGCGCCCATGCCCGCGAACCATCATGCCGGCGCTTCTCGCAGAACTCGGAAGCCAGGGCAGCGAAGGTATTTTCGGCATCCAGCCTCTCACGCGCCTTCTCACGCTGTTTTTCGCGTGACGGGTCCTTGCCCTGCGCCATCTGCTCTCGCGCCGCATCGCGCCTTCTCCGAGCCTCAGCCAGCCCAACTTCGGGATAGGTTCCGAGGCCCAGCTTCTTCTCGCGCCCGTCGACGCGGTACTTCATTCGCCACAGTTTTCCGCCGCTTGGCTGCACCAAAAGAAAGAGGCCCGACGAATCTCCCATTTTATAGGGTTTCGGACCGGCCTTAGCCTTGCGAATTGCCACCTCTGTTAGCGCCATAATTTCAGACCTTTACCCGGTATGTGGCCCCCAGACTGGGGGCCACTCGAATTGGCGGAAATCCGTTAGGCCCCCAAAGTGGCCCCCAAATCAGCGGGATTTGGCGAGACTAACCGGGCAAATGCAGGACAATCGCACGCCAGAAACCCTAGGATTTCCAAGAGCTTTATAGCGTTTCCGGGATGTTTTGGGAAGGCGACGCTGGAGCGGGTGAAGGGAATCGAACCCTCGTCGTCAGCTTGGGAAGCTGCTGCTCTACCATTGAGCTACACCCGCGAAGGGAAGTCCGATTGCACCGGTTTGGTCGTTTGGTCAATGGGGTTTCGCGGCGCGGCTAGGGCTGCGGGAGCTCGGGGCGTCATCGAGGCTTGCGTATTCCTGCGGGGGAGAGGCTTCAGAGCTTTGTTCTAGGGCGCGTGGTACCCGCGCCGGGGCCACGACAGGGCGTGGCGGGAAGACGGACATCGCGATGGTACTGCTGGGCAATCTCAAGATTCGGACGGTCACTCTGGTGACGACGCTGCTGATCGGCGCGCTGGCGCTGGTGAGCGGGGCGATGGCGCTGCGCTTCATCGATGGGCTGGGCGAGAGTCTGTCCTATTCCTCGGACAACACCGTGCCCAGCCTGTCGGTTCTGGGCGAGGTCGCGCAGCACCAGGCGCAGGCGCGCATCCTCATCTCGCAGCACATCCTGGCCGACACGCGCAGCGAGACGCGGCGTATCGACGAGGAACTTGCGACGACGCTCAAGGAAACCGATGCGCGGATCTCCAGCTACAAGAACCTGGTGTCCGATGCCGAGGAGGAAAAGCTCTTCAACCAGTTCACGGCAACCTGGAGCGAATGGAAGAACGAAGTGCAGGCGGTGCGCTCGGCTTCGATGGGCCTGCGCACCGAAGAGGCGACCGGGCTCTACAACCGGGACTTGAAGCCGCTGGGCTACCGCCTCGACTCCTTGGTGAAGGAAGAATTCGCCTACAACGTGGAGATCGGCAACGCCGCTGGCGAAGAAGGCAAGGCGACGGTCGCGAGTTCCTTCAACTGGATCGTGGGACTGCTGGTCCTGATCGGCGCGGCCTGCGTCCTCGTCCTGGTGGTGATGACCAACCGCGTGGTGCGCCCGCTCGCCGGGCTGACGCGCGCGATGGAGGACATGGCACGCGGCGACCTCGAGCGTGCGGTGCCCGGGCGCGAGGGGCGCGACGAGATCGGCGCGATTGCCCGCGCGCTGGAGGCCATCAAGGAGGCCGTAGCCGAGCGCGCCCGCAAGCGCGCCGAAGAGGCGGCCCAGTCCCAGCGGGTCGTCGTCGAGGAACTGGCTGGAGGGCTCGAGGCGCTGAAGGGCGGCAAGCTCGATTGCGCGATCACCACGCGCTTCCCGGAAGATTACGAGCGCCTGCGGGTCGACTTCAACGAGACCGTGACGAGCCTCGCCAGTGTGCTGGGTGACGTCGCGGGCGCGGCGGACAACGTCAACAATGGCGCGAGCGAGATCGCCAGCGCCGCCGATGACCTCGCTGGACGCACCACCGCGCAGGCGGCCGCGCTCGAGCAGTCGGCCGCGGCGGTGCGCGAACTGCGCGAATCGGTTTCGGACACCGCCCGCGTGGCGCAGGACGCGCGCGACAACGCGCAGGCGACCGAGCGCGAGGCCGAGGATGGCAGCCAGATCATGGTCCGCGCGAGTACCGCGATGGAGGCCATCTCCAAGTCGAGCCAGCGCATGGCCGAGATCGTCACCCTGATCGACGGGATCGCCTTCCAGACCAACCTCCTGGCGCTCAACGCCGGGGTCGAGGCGGCACGTGCGGGCGAGGCGGGCAAGGGCTTTGCGGTGGTCGCGACCGAAGTGCGCGCGCTGGCCGAGCGTTCGGCCGAGGCCGCGCGCGAAATCAGCGGGATCATCCAGACCAGCGGCGGCGAGGTGCACAACGGCGTCGAAATGCTGGGCCAGACCCGCGAGGCGCTGGGCAAGATCGTCACGCGCACCGGGGAACTGGCGAACATGATCGGGCGCATCGCGGAATCGGCGAACGAACAGGCCAATGCCATCGGCCAGGTCGATCAGGTCGTGGGCCAGATGGATACCACGACCCAGCAGAACGCGGCACTGGTCGAGGAATCGACGGCCGCCTCGCGCAGCCTGGCGCAGGAAGCCCAGCGCATGGGCCAGCTCGTCGGGCGTTTCGATCTTGGCGCCGGCGCGCGCGGCAGCATGGGCGGGGCGAAGGTCCAGCGTCTGCCCGTGCGCAGCCCGGCGCGTGCACCGTCCCCCGCGCCTGCACCCATGACGCAGGGTAACCTCGCCGTGCAGGACGATTGGGCCGAGTTCTGAGAGTTCAGGCCGCCTCGTTGCGGGAGGTGGCCGCCCTTTTCTCGCGCAAGCTGCGCTCGATCTCGATCAGGCGCTGCTTGCGCCACAGGCCGCCCGCATAGCCGGTGAGTGAGCCGTCCGCGCCGATCACGCGGTGGCACGGGATCATCAGTGCGATCTGGTTCGCGCCATTGGCCCTCGCGACCGCGCGCACCGCGCTGGGGCGCCCGAGCTGGCGGGCAAGCTCGCCATAGCTGCGGGTTTCGCCGGGTGGAATCGTGCGAAGGGCCTCCCAGACCTGCCGGGTGAAGGGCGTCCCGGCCATGGCGATGGGGGTCTCGAAGGTTCCTGACTCCGCTGCGAAGTAGGCGGAGAGCTCGTGGCTGGCCTGTTCGATGGGGGCGAGCGCGCCGATGCCGATCCGTGCGTTGGTCCCGGCCTGGAGTTTCTTCAGTTCGGCGGGCAGGCCCTTGCGGTCAACGAATTCGAGCAGGTGCAGGTGATGCGCGGAGGCGACCGCGATCATGTCGCCCAGCGGCGTCGGGATCCAGCTGGCGCGCAGCAGCCCGTCGCCGTGGACGAGCTCGCCCGGTACGCAGCCCAGAAGGCGCGCGAAGGCGGCGCGAAAGGCGCTGGGGGATTCAAAGCTGGCCTCCAGCTGCGCCTCGACCACGTTGCCGCCCTCGGCGAGCGTGGTGAAGCCTTCGCGCACGCGGCGCTGGCGGGCCATCTCCAAGAAGGTCATGCCGAAATGGCGCTTGAAGGCGCGGCGTACGGTCGAGGCATCGAGCCCCATGGCCACGATGTCACCCTCGCTCCAGCGTCGGACGGGCTGGCGGTCGAGCGCGGCCAAGAGTGTCTCGATCACCGGCTCGGCCTTGGCGGCGGCTTCCAGCGGGTGGCAGCGCTTGCAGGGCCGGAAGCCAGCCTCGATACACTCCCCGATGGTGGGGCGGAAAATGCAGTTCTCGGGGCGGGGCTTACGCGCGGGACAGGTCAGGCGGCAGAACACGCCCGTCGTCGAGACGCAGACATAGGCCTGCCCGTCGAAGCGCGCATCGCGGGCGAGCAGGGCGGCATAGAGCGCCGCGTCATCGGGGAGATCGAACAGCATGGCCCTCTTGTACCACTTTGGCCGTAGTCGTGGCGCCGGATTTCGGGCGTCTATTTCCTGCAGGTGGGAAAGTCTTGGAAGAAGGGGATTTCCGAGGGCCATCGCCCTCGGGCTCCCGGAACTGTCGCGCCCACCTCAGGCGCGCTGCCTTGGCTTGGATGGGCAAGGTCGCCCATTCTGGGGTCAAGGGGCGATGGCCCCTTGAATATCTTCTTCCTGCTTTCTCATTTCAATTTACTTATTTAGATAACTAATTCGTGATCCACGCACAAAGAAAGTGACTTGGGAGAGATGTGCCGTGGATTTCTCGCAGGCCCTTGCAGCTGGATCGGTCACGCCCGAGCAGACTTTCGCGCTCTTCGATGCGCTGGAACCGGTCGACCTTCCCTTTCTGCTCGGCACCTGGCGTGGCGACGGCCTGACGGCGCGGCGATCCGGGGCCTTACTTCTTCGTGCTGCGACGCGAAGAGTAGAAAAGGTCTTTTTCAAGGGGCCATCGCCCCTTGACCCCAAAACGGGCGACCTCACCTCTCTCGGCTTCCATGGCGCGCGCATGGCGAGGTGGACGTTATGGGGAGCCCGAGGGCGATGGCCCTCGGATTCTTTCCTTCGTCTTCTTACGACTTCGCTTCGGCGATCAGCTTCAGGGCCTCGGCGCTCGTCCAGTCGTTGCCGCCGGTCCAGCGCCACACTTCCTTGCCGTTGGCATCAAACAGGATCGTGACGGGCAGGTTCCCGCCGTACTGGAAGGAGAGGTCGGCTTCCTCGTCGATCCAGGGCTCGACATTGTCGAGTTTGCGGCGGCGCAGGATCTCGACGACCTTGCCCGGCTGGCCCGCGTCCTGCGAGATCGGCAGGACGGTGACGCCGAGCTCATCCTCGCGCCCGATCAGGGTGTTGAGCGTGGGCAGCTCCTCCACGCACGGCGCGCACCAGGTCGCCCACAGGTTCACCAGCACCGGCTTGCCCTTGAGCGAAGTCAGGTCGAGGCTTTCCCCGCTGGGGTCGCTGAGCGAGATCACGGGCATCGGTTCGCCCTTGTGCGAACGGTCCAGCTTGCCTTGCGCTGCGGGCACGGTGGGCGCCTCTGCGCCCCCGCCTGCCGGAGCCTGCGAAGCTGTCGGTTGCGCGTCGGGTGCGCTTTGCCTATCGCAGCCCGCGAGCAGCAGGGCACAGGACCCGGCACACGAATACAGGACGAGCGACTTGAGCGATTTGGACAATGGCACGGGCGGGGGCTCCAACCAGATGTGGGGCGGACGGTTCGCAGAAGGACCGTCGGCGATCATGCGCGAGATAAACGCGTCGATTCCCTTCGACAAGGCACTGTGGCGTCAGGACATCGCGGCAAGCAAGGCGCACGTCGCGATGCTGGGCACGCAGGGCATCGTGACCGCGGATGATGCCAAGACCATCACCGAGGGCCTCGACAAGGTCGCTGCCGAATACGAGGCGAACGGCGTTCCCGAAAACTGGGACCTTGAAGACATCCACATGACCACCGAATCGCGGCTTGCCGAGCTGATCGGTCCGGTCGCGGGGCGCCTCCACACCGCGCGCAGCCGCAACGACCAGGTCGCGACCGACTTCAAGCTCTGGGTGCGCGAGGCGATCGACGAGGTCGATGCAGGGCTCGAGGCGCTGCAGAAGGCGCTGGTCGCGCAGGCCGATGCCCACGCGGCCTCGATCATGCCCGGCTTCACCCACCTCCAGACCGCGCAGCCCGTGACGCTGGGCCATCACCTGATGGCCTACTACGAGATGATCGCGCGCGACCGTTCGCGTCTGGCCGACAACCGCAAGCGCATGAACCGCTCGCCGCTAGGCAGTGCGGCGCTGGCGGGCACGGGCTTCCCCATCGACCGCGAGATGACCGCAAAGGCGCTGGGCTTCGACGGGCCGACTGCGAACAGCCTCGACACCGTCTCGGACCGCGACTTCGCGCTCGACTACCTGATGGCCGCGGCGCAGTGCTCGCTGCACCTCTCGCGCCTGGCCGAAGAGTTCATCATCTGGGCCAGCCAGCCCTTCGGCTTCGTGCGCATGGCCGATTCGCTCTCGACCGGCAGCTCGATCATGCCGCAGAAGAAGAACCCGGACGCCGCCGAACTGGTGCGCGGCCACGCAGGGCGCATCGCGGGCTGCCTCACCGGCCTGATGATGACCATGAAGGGCCTGCCGCTCGCCTATTCCAAGGACATGCAGGACGACAAGCCGCCCGTCTTCGAGGCGCACGGCCTGCTCGCGCTTTCGATCGCGGCGATGACCGGCATGATCGCGGACAGCGATTTCAAGACCGAGCGCATGCGCCAGGCCGCCGAGATGGGCTTTGCCACCGCGACCGACCTTGCCGACTGGCTGGTGCGCGAGGGCGACATTCCCTTCCGTGAAGCCCACCACATCACCGGCGCGGCGGTGAAGCTGGCCGAGGCACGCGGCGTCGCGCTCGACCAGCTGCCGCTTGAAGACCTGAAAGAGATCGACAGCCGCATCGACGCGCGCGTATTCAAGGCGCTCTCGGTCGAGGCATCGGTCGCCGCGCGCATGTCGCACGGGGGCACCGCGCCCGACCAGGTGCGTGCGCGCGTGGCCGAGGCCCGCGCCGCGCTCGGCATGGCCTGAGGGCGGGCGAGGAGACACGGGAATGCGCAAGGTAGCGGCTCTTCTGGTCCTGACGGCGCTGGCGGCCTGCGGGCAGCGCGCGGATCTCGCGGTCAAGGAAGGCGCGAGCCTGCCGCCTGCACCTTACGGGCGGGCGCAGAAACCCGCGCCGCGCGAATTGCTCGAGAACCCGACGATCGCCATTCCCAAACGCAGCGTCGAGCTGCGCACGCGCTCGGAGGAACGTGAGGACGATCCCTTCGATCTCCCCCCGCCCGAGCGCGCGGTCGATCCGCAGTAACCACGCCTCCCCAATGACGCGGCCCGCCCCGGTGGCGGGCCCACACCGAATTTTCCGACAGGACACCCATGGACCATTTTCAGCTGATCGACGGCGAGCTTTGCGCCGAGCAGGTGCCGCTTGCCGACATCGCCCGCGACGTCGGCACCCCCGTCTACGTCTACTCGCGCGCCACCTTCGAGCGCCACGCCCGCGTCTTTCGCGAGGCGCTCTCGGGCCTGCCCAGCGTCCACATCGCCTTTGCGGTGAAGTCCAACCCGAACCTGGCCGTGCTGCGCCTGCTGTCGAAGGAAGGCTACGGCGCGGACGTGGTCTCCGAAGGCGAGATGAACCGCGCGCTGGCCGCTGGAATGCCGGCTGAAGACATCGTCTTCTCGGGCGTGGGCAAGTCGAAGCGCGAGCTGACGGCCGCGGTGAAGGCGGGGATTGGCCAGTTCAACCTCGAGAGCGAGGAAGAGGGCGTCGAATTGGCGGCCATCGCCTCCGAACTCGGCGCCACGGCCACCTGCGCGCTGCGCGTCAACCCGGACGTCGATGCGCGCACCCACGAGAAGATCTCGACCGGCAAGGCCGAGAACAAGTTCGGTGTCTCCTATGACCGCGCCGCCGGGATCTACGCACGCCTCTCCGCGCTGGACGGCCTCGACATGCGCGGGCTTGCGGTCCACATCGGTAGCCAGATCAGCGACCTCGAACCCTCGCGCCAGGCCTTCGTGAAGATGGGCGCGCTGATGGAGGAGCTGCGCGCGCAGGGCCTTTCGGTCACCCACATGGACCTGGGCGGTGGCCTGGGCGTTCCCTACAAGGGCAACGAGAGCCTGCCCACGCCCGCCGATTACGGCGCAATGGTGGTCGAGGTGACGAAGGGCTGGGACGTCACCGTCATGTTCGAGCCGGGCCGCGTGATCTCGGGCAATGCGGGCGTGCTTGTCTCCGAGGTGATCCGCGTCAAGGAAGGGACCTCCGCGCCCTGGATCGTCGTCGATGCGGCGATGAACGACCTGGCCCGTCCGGCCATGTACGATGCCTGGCACGACTTCGCGGCGGTCAAGCCGACTGGTGAGACCTTCACGGCCAATGTCGTGGGCCCGATCTGCGAAAGCTCGGACACCTTCGCCAAGAACCGCGAGGTCGACGTGGTCAAGGCGGGCGATCTCGTCGTCTTCCGCACGGCGGGCGCCTATGGCGCGACAATGGCCAACACCTACAACAGCCGCGCGCTGGTGCCCGAAGTCATGGTCGATGGTGACAGCTGGGCGCTCGTCGCGGGGCGCATCGAGCCCGAGACGATCCTCGCGGCCGAAAGCGTGCCGGACTTCCTCGCCTGATTGAGGCCCACGCGCAGGCTTGGTAAGGAGCGGCGATGATCGACAATCTGCCGCTTTTCCATGCCGTCCGGGACCGGCCGGTCCTCGTCCTCGGACGCGGCGAGGCCGCTCTTGCCAAGCGCCGCCTGGTCGAGCGGGCGGGCGGCCTTGTGATCGACGATTTTCGCGAAGGACTGCTGCGCGGCGCGCGGCTCGCCTTCATCGCGCACGAGGAGGAAGAGCTTGCCACGCGCGACGCCCGCCGTGCGCGCGGGGCGGGGCTGCTCGTCAACGTCACCGACCGGCCTTCGCTCTGCGATTTCACGGTGCCCTCGATCCTTGACCGGTCGCCGGTCCTCGTGGCCTTCGGGACAGGCGGGGCCTCGGCCGGACTCGCCAAGCACCTGCGCCTGCGCCTCGAAACGCTGCTCCCGCAGTCGCTCGGCAAATTGGCGGGGGCCTTACGCGATGCGCGCGGGGCCTTGCGCAGCCGCTGGCCGAGTGCGGCAGACCGGCGCCGGGCCATCGATGCGGCACTCACCGCAGGAGGTCCGCTCGACCCCTTGCGCGAGGACAGCGCGGACAAGGTCGAGGAATGGCTTTCGGGCACCGTCCAGGAGCAGGCGCGCGGCCTGTTCGAAATCGCGCTTACCAGCCTTGACCCCGACGATCTGACCCTGCGTCAGGCCCGCCTCATCGGCGAGGCCGATACCTTGGCGTGCGAGCCGGGTATTCCGGAGAGCCTGCTGGTGCGGGCGCGCGCCGATGCGGTGCGCCAGGGGATCGCGAACGGCGCTGCGGTCGAGGCCGATGCGGGGCTGACCGTGGTGATGCGCGTACCAAAGGGTTAGAAGAAGGTCATTTTTCAAGGGGCCATCGCCCCTTGACCCCAAAACGGGCGACCTCACCTTTCCCAAGCTACGTGGCGCGCGCAAGGCGAGGTCGACGGTATGGGGAGCCCGAGGGCGATGGCCCTCGGATAAATATTCTTCTTTCTACTCGCGCGCCCGTGGTGCGCCGAACTGCCGGTTCGAGGCCAGTTCCTTCGTGGTGTAGGGGCTTTCGTTCCAGACGTTGCCCGGCGGATCGTAGCGGCACACGAGGTATTCGTGGCGGGCGCTCTGGGCGAGGGCGCAGCCGACCGCGCTCGTGCGCGCCCAGATCATCTGGGTGTAGTGGCCGACGCGCGGGAAGTTGGCTTGCCAGGAGGTCCGGGCGTGCAGCGCGGTCTTCTCGCGGGCCCAGCCTGCGACCATGTCCGCAACCCGGTAGGCGCCGCGCGTGCCCATCCACAGGTTCTCGCCGGTGTCGCGGTTGGCTGTGTCGTGGCTGAAGGTGCCCGAGGCCGCGAGCCGGTGCGCCCAGGTTTGCGCTTCGCGGGCGAGCCTGGGGCTCCAGCGCAGCGGCGCGGCGCCGACGGCGGCGCGTTCCTGGTTGTGGATGGCAAGGACGGTATCCGCAAAGCCGGTCCTGTCCGGTGCCCCGCCCGTCACGGAACCACTGCCTGTTGCCGCCATGGCTGCGGCGGCGAGTATGCCCAAACCCATCTTGCAACCCCTGTGTAGGTGACACCGACGCCTAGCGGCGCGTTCCTGACTGTTTCCGGAACGAAGGGGAGTTGTGGGCCGAAAGTGTTAATATCCGATGCGTGGGAAGGGGCTCAGAACATGCCCCCGGCCAGCCCGTCGATGGCGCCCTGCAGGATGACGGCAGCCGCCGCGCTGTCGATGCGCTCCTTGCGCTTGGCGCGGCTCATGTCCTGGTCCAGCAGGCCGCGTTCGGCGCCCATGGTCGACCAGCGCTCATCCCACAGCAGGATGGGCAGGCCCAGAGCGGCGAGGTTGCGCGCGTAGGCGCGGCTCGACTGCGAGCGCGGACCTTCCGAGCCGTCCATGTTGAGCGGCAGGCCGATAACGATGCCGGTGATCGAACGCTCCGCGACAAGGGCTGAGAGCGCGGCCTTGTCGGCGCCGAACTTGCCGCGCTTCAGCGTCTTTCCGGGCGAGGCAAAGCGCCAGCCCGCATCGCAGAAGGCGGTGCCGATGGTCTGGGTGCCGAGGTCAAGGCCGAGGAGCGCGCCCGCGTCGGGAAGGGCGTCGCGAAAGTCGAGCGCGCTGGTGGTGACAGTGCTCATCAGCGGACGGCCTTCACCTTGGGGGCGCTTTCCTCGGGCGCTTCGTCCTGCGCGGCGAGCCAGGCGGTCAGGCGCTTGCGGGCATCGGCGCGCAGGTTCTCCCAGAACAGCAGGATGTCGTAGACGTGGTAGTTATTGCCCGGCAGCACGTAGTCGCCCAGCTCCAGCTTGGGCGGTGCGCCGATGTGCAGGAAGTTGTCGAGCTCGCAGGTCGCGGGCACGACCTGCGGGGCCAGCGTGCCGGTCTTCTCGGCAAAGTCGGGCACCAGGGTGCCGGTGTTGGCGCGCGCATCCGCCGCGCCGTCCTGCGCGCCGATCAGCGGGTTGGTGCAGAGGAACGGGCTGCCATCGAGCTTCTGCCCGTCGAGCCCGGTCTGGCGCAGGTAGCCTGCCGTCAGCGCAGAGGTGTCGGCCGGGTCGGCGACCGAGAGCCAGGAGAGCACGCAGCCCGCCTGGTTGTCGCTGGTGCACTGGGGCAGGCCCATCTTCGGCAGGTCATGGTCGAGCGAGACCGGCCAGCCGGGCAGGTAGGCCGCGGCCACACGTTCGGCGACGGGCGTACCTGCCACGTGGTCGCGCAGCAGGCGGCGCAGCAGAAGCGCGCCCTGGCTGTGGCCGACAAGGACGATGGGGCCGTCCGGGTTCTCGCGCAGGAACACGGCAAACGCGCTCTCAAGGTCGCCGTAGGCAAGGTCCAGAGCCTGCTGTGCTTCGGGGCGGGCGGTGAAGAAGGCACCGATCGTGGCCTGGCGGTAGCGCGGGGCCCAGACATCGCCCGCGGCGGTAAAGGCGCTGGCCATGGTCTGCGTGAAGAGCGCGGCGCGCGTGTTCGCGGCCTCGTCGTCGAGCGGCGCGTTCCAGTGCGCCTTCTCCATGTAGCTGGTGGGATGCACGAAGAAGATGGCCGCGCGGGCCGAGCCCACAGGCGCCGTGCTCGCCCCTTCGGGCAGCCACTGCGCGGGATCGTTCTGAAGGCCGGGCCGCGCAACCCACATGGCGGGTGCGTCCCAGTCGCCTTCAGGCTTGGCGGGCCGGGTCTCGAACTCGCCCGAGGGGACGAAGGTGAGCTCGGTCAGCTCGTCCGACCAGAAGGTGAGCGCGAGGCGTGCGGCCACGAAGAGCACGAGGCACACGGCGACGACATAGAGGAACTTGCGGGCCATGCTCTCTCCTGTTGCCGGTTCGGCCGGATCGGTCAAGCTTCGCCGGAAAGAGCGGGCCTTACGCGTGCAGCGCGCCTGCGGGATCGGTGTCGGCCTCGGAAGGGGCCTTCGTGCCGGGGGGCAGCACGCGGTTGCGCGCGGCCTCGCGCTCCAGCCAGATCTTGAGCATGGCCACCAGCGGGTCGGCCAGGGCCAGGCCCAGGATGCCGAACAGGACGCCCAGGATGAGCTGGGCGGCCAGCACCAGCGCAGGCGGCAGGTCGACCGTCTTGCGCGCGATCATGGGCACGATCACGTAGCCATCGATGAGGTGGACGATGAGGTACACGAACATCGTGTAGAGCCCCATTTCCATGCCGCCCGAAAAGCCGACGAGGATCATGATCGCGCCCGAGATCGGTGCGCCGATGTTGGGGAGGAAGGCGAGGAGCGCGGTGATGATGCCCAGAAGCGCAGCCATCGGCACGCCGTAGGCTTCCAGCATGGCCCAGGTGAACAGGCCTTCCACGCTCATGCCGATGACGCGCCCGAACAGCAGGCGGCGCAGCGCCGCGCCCATCGCGCGCGCGGTGCCTTCGAAATGGTCGCGTCGGTCGACTGGCAGGAACCAGCCCACACCGCGGCGGTAGAGGCGCGGCTCGAGCGCGAAGTAGATGCCCAGGACCAGGATCAGGAACAGCGTGGTGACCGCGCCGATGAGGCCACCGACCACCGCCGTGACCTGGCTCATCCCGCCCATCGCCTCGCGCGCCATGGACCGCAGGTCCACCGCCGTGACGTGGAGGCCGTGGCCGCGCAGCCAGTCGAGCGCGAGGTAATATTGCCCTTCGATCGTGGCGGGAAGTTCGGCGGCCTGAACCGCGATCTGGCTGCCCGCAAAGCGCGCGATCCACACCACGGCCAGCAGGGCGAGGGCGAGCACGATGGCCACGCACCAGGTGCGCCCGAGCGGCACCACCCGGCCCATCAGGCGCGCGCCGCCATCGAGCAGCGCGCCGAACACGATGCCCCCGAAGATAACCAGCAGCGATTGCGAGAGGAAGATCGCCAGCGCGAAGAGCAGCAGCACGCCGATCCATACGAAGGCCTTGCGCGCCTCGGTGCGGATCAGCGGGTCGGCGATGTCGGTGGGGCCCACCCGGCGCACGCGTGGGGACGTGTCGGGGGTGGAGGCAGGCGCCGCAGGTTCCTCGGCGCCCGGAGCGGTCTGCGGGGGCTCCCCCGCAGCAAGGCTCACTGCGCGGCCTTGCTCGCGTCGAGGGCGGGGCGCAGGCTGGTGAGGGCGCGGCCGGGGCGCAGCGCGCTCCACCAGGTCAGCGGGTTCCAGGTCTGGGTGCCATCGAGCGAGAACGTTATGAACTCGGCGCGCCCGCCGATGTCGGAGAGCGGCACCGGGCCATTGAGGCCGCCACAGGGCACTCCGGCCCAGTCGTCGAACGGGGCACGGCTGTCGGACGAGCGGTCACGGTCGTCGCCCATCAGGAAGACGTGGCCTTCGGGCACGCGGGTCTCCGGGTAGTTGTCGAGGCGCTGGTTCATGTAGTCGATGACGTTGTAACTCGCGCCGTTGGGCAAGGTTTCCCGGTAGGTCGGCATTTCGTAGACTTCGCGGCCCGAGGGCAGGCGGGTGCGGAAGGCTTCGAAGCCGTCGTAGCAGTGGCCCACTTCCTGCCCGTCGCACTGGAGCGCGGGATCGGCGGCAAGCTGCGTGGCGGGCACGACCTCGCGCGGGATGAAGCGACCGTTGAGGCGAATGCGCCCGTCGATCACCGCGATCCGGTCACCGGGGCGGGCGACCACGCGCTTGATGAGGTCTTCCTTGCGATTGCCGGGCACGACGATGACGATGTCGCCGTATTCGGGCGTTGAACCCAGGATCCGCCAGTCGCTGCGCGGCAGGGCGTGGAAGCTGATCGAGGACCAGTTCCAGCCATAGGCGTACTTGGAGACGACGAGGCGGTCCCCCACCAGCAAGCCCGGCATCATCGAGATCGAGGGAATGTAGAAGGGCTTGGCCACGAACGAGTGGAACGCCAGGACCCCCAGCAGCATCAGTGCAAGGCCGCGCACCTCGTGCAGCCAGTTGACCTTTTCCTTGCCCCTCGCCTTGGCGGATGTGGAGCTTTCGGAAGAGGGGGCGGAGGGTTCGCGCATGGTCTGGGACAAGAAACTCTACTCGGCAGCGGCGGATGAGGCGAGCGGGCGCGCCTCGATGACGACGAAAGCCTGCGCCCATGGGTGATCATCGGTGAGCGTGAGGTGAACCACGGCTTCGTGGCCCGCAGGGGTCATCGCGTCCAGACGCTCCTTCGCGCCGCCCGACAGGGCCAGCGTGGGCGCGCCGGAAGGGGCGTTGACGACGCCGATGTCCTTCATGAAGACGCCCTGCTTGAAGCCGGTCCCGACCGCCTTGGAATAGGCTTCCTTGGCGGCGAAACGCTTGGCCAGCGTGCCTGCGACGGTGTGCGGGCGCCGCGCGGCCTTGGCGCGCTCCTGCTCGGTGAAGACGCGGTTGAGGAAGCGGTCCCCGTAGCGTTCGAGCGAATTGGCGATGCGCTCGATGTTGCACAGGTCCGAACCCAGGCCGATGATCACTTGCGCCTTCTCCTGTTGCGCCAGTCTGCACGAATGCGCTCGGCCGCGGTCAGCGCCGGGCCCGAGAGCACGAAGACGGCAAAGCCCCAGCCGATGAGCCCCAGCCCCGAGAAGATCGGGTGCGGCTCGAACGGCCGTCCGGCGCGGTAGTCGCTCCACAGGGCAAGTGCCGTCGTGATGCAGGCGACTATGGGGACGAAACCCAGGCAGACAAGGCGGATGCGGCGTTTGAGGCGCGTAAAATCCGCGGCCTGGCGTTTCACCGGACTTCGTCCATCAGCGCGCGCATCTTCGCGATGCTGGCTTCGAGACCTGTGAAGATGGCCTCGCCGATGAGGTAGTGGCCGATGTTGAGCTCGGCAATCTGGGGGATGGCGGCGATCGGCTGGACGTTCTCGTAGGTGAGGCCGTGCCCGGCGTGGGGCTCGATCCCGTTCTTGGCGGCGAGCGCGGCCATGTCGGCGATGCGCCTGAGCTCTGTCGCCACGTCCGGGCCGGTGGCATGGGCGTATTCGCCGGTGTGCAGTTCGACGACCGGCGCGCCGAGCTTCATCGCGGCCTCGATCTGGTGCGGTTCGGGGCCGATGAAGAGGCTGACGCGCACGCCCGCCTCGGTCAGCTTGCCGACGATGGGGGCGAGCTGGTTGTGCAGGCCTGCGGCATCAAGCCCGCCCTCGGTGGTGCGCTCCTCGCGCCGCTCGGGCACGATGCAGGCCGCATGCGGGCGGTGCCTGAGCGCGATCTCCAGCATTTCCTGGGTCGCGGCCATCTCCAGGTTGAGCGGCAGGCCGGTGGCGTCCTGCACGCGCTGGATGTCACCGTCGACGATGTGGCGGCGATCCTCGCGCAGGTGCACGGTTATGCCGTCGCCTCCCGCCTGCGCCACGATCTGCGCGGCACGGGCCGGGTCGGGATGGAGCCCGCCGCGCGCGTTGCGGATGGTGGCGACGTGATCGATGTTCACGCCAAGGCGCAGATGCGCAGGGTGGTGGACGCTGGACACGGGAGGCGGGCCTTTGCGTTGCGGGAGGAAAACGGCGAGGGCGGCGCCCGGGAGGGCCGGGCGCCTTGCGGGTCAGGGCTGCTGGCGGCTGCCCGGCTTGATCGCGGGGGTGGCGGCGAGCTCGGCGGGAAGCTCGTCCTCGGCGTAGGTCGGGAAGCTGAGCGCGACGAGCGGATAGAACGGAACGCCCAGGTCCACAGCACCGGCCGAACGGTCGACAAGGGCTGCGGCCGCGATGACCTTGCCGCCGGCGGCCTCGATCGCCTTGATGGCTTCGCGGCTGGACTTGCCGGTGGTGACCACGTCCTCGACCATCAGCACCTTGTCGCCCGGATCGAGCTCGAAGCCGCGGCGCAGCTCGAACGTGCCGGTCGGGCGCTCGACGAACATGGCATCGACCTGGAGAGCGCGGCCCATTTCCTGGCCGATGATGACCCCGCCCATCGCGGGCGAGACGACCTTCTGGATCTGCTTGCGCACATCGTGGGGGAGCGTGGCGGCCAGCGCGACGGCCAGGCGTGCGGCGCGGTCGGGGCTCTGCAGGACGCGCGCGCACTGCAGGTAGTGGGCGCTGTGGCGGCCCGAGGAAAGAAGGAAATGTCCTTCCAACAGGGCCTTGCTGGCGCGGAACTCGGCGAGGACCTCTTCTTCCTGCATGGCGGTCAACTTCCTTTCATTAAAAACACGTAATTCGGCGGCCTTGCGCGGCGCCCAAAGTCAAAAATTCCCTAGTAGCGCTTGAGACGCGCAGCAAGCGCGCGTATAGGCCAAGATGGAAGGGGGGCAAGAGCCTCCGCATTTGGGGTGCGTGCAGGCGGGGCGATTCGCGTGTACGTTTATAAGAGAAACGGAAGCGCTATAACGATGATATCCGGACACATCGCCCGCTCACCGCGCCTTTTGGGGAAGGCCTGTATTTTTTCCGCAGCTGCATTTCTGGCCGCGCCCGCGCTGGCGCAGGAGGAAGGCAGCTACACGCCGATGACGCCGACCGAAGGCGTGGGCATGCCGACGCCGGGCGGGATCGGCTTCCAGGATCAGTTCTCGCCGCTGGGCGAATACGCGCTGAAGATTCACAACTACGCGCTGATGCCGATCATCACGATCATTACGCTGTTCGTGCTCGCGCTGCTGATCTGGGTCGTCGTGCGCTACAACAGCCGCGCCAACCCGGTCGCCTCCAAGACCAGCCACAACACCGCGATCGAGGTCGTCTGGACGATCCTGCCGGTGTTCATTCTCTTGGGCATCGCGGTCCCCTCGATCGACCTCATCGCCAAGCAGTACAAGCCCGCGCCCAAGGAAGCGCTGACCATCAAGGTCACCGGCAACCAGTGGTTCTGGACCTATGGCTACCCGGACAATGGCGAGTTCGAGGTGATCTCGAACATGCTCAACATCCCGGGCCAGCCCGTCATCAACAACGGCGTGCGTGAAGTCGGCTCGGAAGCCTGGGACGGCCCCTCGCACCTGGAAGTCGACAACCGCCTGGTCGTGCCCGCGGGCGAACTGATCCGCCTGCAGATCACCGCGGCCGACGTGATCCACTCGTTCGCGGTGCCCTCGCTGTGGTTCAAGCTCGACGCGGTGCCGGGCCGCATCAACGAGAAGGTCCTCTTCGTCGAGAAGCCGGGCGTCTACTACGGCCAGTGTTCGGAACTGTGCGGCGCGAAGCACGGCTACATGCCGATCGCGCTCGAGGCGCTCCCTCGCGAAAAGTACAACCAGTGGGTCCTGACCCATCCCGGCGCCGTGATCGACGGGCGTGAAGAGCCGGCCGCGGCCGCACCGGAAGGCGAGGGCGAAACCGTCCCGGCCGACATGCCGGAAGACGCCGCCACCGAAGCTGCCGTCTGACGGCCCCGCGAACGCAAGGATTAGGGTTTACCACCATGGCAACCACCGCAGACCAGTTCCAGGGCCACGTCGCAGACCACGGCCACGATCACGGGCATGACCACCCGGGCTTCTTTGCCCGCTGGTTCATGTCGACCAACCACAAGGACATCGGCACGATGTACCTGATCTTCGCGATCATCGCGGGGATCATCGGCGGCGCTTTCTCGGGCATGATGCGCGTCGAGCTCGCCGAGCCGGGCATCCAGTACCTCGACATGTTCGCCAAGTGGTTCGGGGCGGAAAATCCCGATTTCACCACCACGCTCCACACCTGGAACGTGCTGATTACCGCGCACGGCCTGATCATGGTCTTCTTCATGGTCATGCCCGCGATCATCGGCGGTTTTGGCAACTGGTTCGTGCCGATCATGATCGGCGCGCCGGACATGGCCTTCCCGCGCATGAACAACATCTCGTTCTGGCTGACCGTGGCGGGCTTCATCTCGCTCCTGTGCTCGGCCTTCGTGCCGGGCGGTACGGGGCTTGGTGCGGGCACTGGCTGGACGGTCTATGCGCCGCTCTCGACCTACGGTTCGCCCGGACCTGCCGTCGATTTCGGTATCTTCGCGCTGCACCTGTCGGGTGCCGGCTCGATCATGGGCGCGATCAACTTCATCACCACCATCTTCAACATGCGCGCGCCGGGCATGACGCTGCACAAGATGCCGCTGTTCGTGTGGTCGGTGCTCGTCACCGCGTTCCTGCTGCTGCTCTCGCTGCCGGTCCTGGCCGCGGCCATCACCATGCTGCTGACCGACCGCAACTTCGGCACGACCTTCTTCGATCCCGCCGGCGGCGGTGATCCGGTGCTCTACCAGCATCTGTTCTGGTTCTTCGGCCACCCCGAAGTCTACATCATGATCCTGCCCGGCTTCGGCATCATCTCGCAGATCATCTCGACCTTCTCGAAGAAGCCGGTCTTCGGCTACCTCGGCATGGCCTACGCGATGGTCGCGATCGGCGTCGTCGGCTTTATCGTGTGGGCGCACCACATGTATTCGACCGGCCTTTCGGTGAACACCAAGATGTACTTCACCGCGGCCACCATGGTCATCGCGGTGCCCACCGGCGTGAAAATCTTTTCGTGGATCGCCACGATGTGGGGCGGCTCGATGGAGTTCAAGAGCCCGATGATCTGGGCCATCGGCTTCATCTTCCTGTTCACCGTGGGCGGCGTCACCGGCGTCGTGCTGGCGAACGGCGGTGTCGACGACAACCTGCACGACACCTACTACGTCGTCGCGCACTTCCACTACGTGCTCTCGCTGGGCGCGGTGACCGCGCTCTTTGCCGGCTTCTACTACTGGTTCCCGAAGATGAGCGGGAAGATGCACTCGGAGTTCCTCTCCTACGTGCACTTCGCGGTGTTCTTCGTGGGCGTGAACATGATCTTCTTCCCCATGCACTTCCTGGGGATGCAGGGCATGCCGCGTCGCTACCCGGACTACCCGGAAGCCTTCACCTACTGGAACCACATCGCGACGATCGGCTACATGGTCATGGCCGCCTCGCTGGTGGTCTGGTTCGCGAACATCGCCTACGCCTTCCTCGCGGGCCGCAAGGCCGAGGACAACTACTGGGGCGAAGGCGCGACGACGCTGGAATGGACGCTGACCAGCCCGCCGCCGTTCCACCAGTTCGAGACCCTTCCGGTCATCGAAGAGGCCGCGCACCACTGATCGGTCCCGGTTCCTTCCAACGGCGCACACGCGACGATTTGCCGGGCCTTCGGGTCGGGCAAATTGTCCGTCTCGCCTGAAAGGCACGAACGGTGTATGGGCACGCCACCATGACCACCTCGATTACCCCCCCGAATCCGGCTCCCGCCCGGCGTCCGGCCGAATGGCGTGACCTCATCGCGCTGACCAAGCCGCGCGTGATGAGCCTTGTCATCTTCACCGGCCTGTGCGGCCTCATCGCCGCGCCTACGCGCATCCACCCGGTCCTCGCCTTCACCGCGATCCTGTGCATCGCCATCGGGGCAGGCGGCGCGGCCGCGCTCAACCAGTGGTGGGAAGCCGACCTTGATGCAGGGATGAAGCGCACCGCCAAGCGCCCGCTCCCGCAAGGCCGCCTTGACCGCACCACTGCGCGCGACTTCGCGCTGGTGCTGTGCTCGGGCTCGGTGTTCCTGATGGGCTTTGCGATCGGCTGGCTTCCGGCCGCGATCCTGGCTGTCTCGATCGTCTACTACTCGGTCATCTATACCATCTGGCTGAAACCCCGCACGCCGCAGAACATCGTTATCGGTGGCGGCGCAGGCGCGTTCCCGCCGCTGATTGGCTGGGTCGCCGCGACGGGCGAGATCACGCTCATGCCGGTCGTGCTCTTTGCCATCATCTTCATGTGGACGCCGCCGCACTTCTGGGCGCTCGCGCTCTTCGTGAAGAGCGACTACGCCAAGGTCGGCATCCCGATGATGCCGGTCGTCGCGGGCGAAAAGGCCACGCGCCGCCAGATCCTGATCTACTCGGTGCTGCTCCTGCCGCTGACGATGGTCCCCTGGTGGATCGGCGGCACAGGCCTCGTCTACGGCGCGAGTGCGTTCGTTCTGTCCGCGCTGTTCCTCGCGCTCTCGGTCCGCGTCGGCCTTCGTACGCGCGGCGAAGAGGACACGATGAAGCCCGAGAAGCAGCTCTTCGCCTACTCGGTCATCTACCTCTTCGCGCTCTTTGCCGCGCTGGTGCTCGACCGGTTCATCGTCATCTGAGGGAGTTTATGGACGAGGAAAAGCCCGAGACCCCCGCGCCCGATACCCGCAGCGTCGAGCAGATCCGCAAGGACCGCAATCGCGTGCTCGGTCTGGGGCTTGCCGCCTTCGTGGTCCTCGTCTTCTTCATCTCGATCGCGAAGATGGGCTGAGCCATGGCGAGCCTGTCCCAGCCCCACGATGCCACAAGCCAGGCCGCGCAGACGCGCCGCCGTAACCGCAAGGTCGGCCTGATCGGTCTTTCGATGGCGCTGGGCATGCTGGCGCTGGGCTTTGCGGCGGTGCCGCTCTACCGCATTTTCTGCCAGGTGACGGGCTATGGCGGGACCACCCAGCGCGTCGACGGGGCGACCGCGCAGGCTGTCCAGGTCGCCGCGCGACCCATGTCGATCCGTTTCGACGCCAATGTCGCGCACGACATGCCCTGGAATTTCAAGCCGCTCCAGACCACCCACGACATTACCGTCGGCCAGCGCGACATGGCCCTGTTCGAGGCGACCAACACCTCGGACAGGCCCGTGACCGGCACCGCCAGTTTCAACGTGGAGCCCGAACAGGCGGCCAAGTATTTCAACAAGATCCAGTGCTTCTGCTTCACGCAGCAGACACTCCAGCCCGGCGAAACCGTGAAGATGCCGGTGCTCTATTACGTCGATCCGGCGATCCTTGGCGATGAAGACAACAAGGACGTCGAACAGATTACGCTCAGCTACACCTTCCACCTCAACGAAGTTCAGACATCTCCTGCGGATGCAAAGGGTCTGGACCGCGCCGGGGCGGGAAGTTAAGGCTCATTTGGGGACCGTTTCGGCCGGCACGTGGCGCCGGGCGGAGCGGCTAGAACAGTTTCGATAAACGGGGATGAAGGCACATGGCCGGTACCAAGAACCACGACTACCACATCCTGCCGCCGGACATCGCGCCGCTGGCGACCACGCTGGGCGCGCTGATCTTCACCTCGGGCATGGTGCTGTTCATGCACGACATGCCTGGCGGCGCCTTCGTGCCGTGGATGGGCCTGGCGCTCCTCATCGCCTCGATGTGGATGTGGTTCGCCAAGATCATCCACGAAGCGCGCGCGGGCGATCACACCCCCGTCGTGCAGCTGCACCAGCGTTACGGCATGATCCTGTTCATTGCTTCGGAAGTGATGTTCTTCGTTGGCTGGTTCTGGGCCTTCTTCGATTTCTCGCTGTTCCCCTCCACGCTCACCGAAGTGGTTGACGGGCAGTGGCCGCCCAAGGCGATCGAGGCGGTCATGGATCCCTTCGCGCTGCCGCTGCTCAACACGCTGATCCTGCTGACCTCGGGCACCACGGTGACCTGGGCGCATCACTCGCTGATCCATGGCGACCGTGAGGGCCTCAAGAAGGGCCTGTGGGCGACGATTGCGCTGGGCGTCCTGTTCAGCGCGATCCAGGGCTACGAATACCTGCACGCCCCCTTCGGCTTTGGCGGCAACACTTACGGCTCGGCCTTCTACATGGCGACCGGGTTCCATGGCTTCCACGTCATCGTCGGCACCATCTTCCTCGCCGTGTGCCTCGTGCGCAGCTACCAGGGCGACTTCACGCCGCGCCAGCACTTCGGCTTCGAGGCTGCGGCCTGGTACTGGCACTTCGTCGACGTCGTGTGGCTGTTCCTCTTCGTCGCGGTCTACATCTGGGGCGGCTGGGGCTATCCCACGCACTGATCCGGGCCGGTCTCGCAAAACCAGGAAAGGGCAGCCCGCGTTTGCGCCGGCTGCCCTTTCGGTTTGGTGCGGTCTCACGTGCGATTGTAAGTGGAAAGGAGATTTCCGAGGGCCATTGCCCTCGGGCTCCCCAAACCGTCTACCTCACCTTTCGCACGCTGCCATGGCTGAGTAGGGTGAGGTCGCCGATTCCGGGGTCAAGGGGCGATGGCCCCTTGAATATCTCTTCCTGTTTCCCTGCCTGCTGAAAAGGCCCCGACCATGCGCTCCATCCCCATTATCTCCACGCTGGTCGTGCTCGCGGCTGTCGGCGTGATGATCGCGCTCGGTGTCTGGCAGCTGGAGCGCCGCGAGGAGAAGGCTGAC
>NZ_JALHAT010000037.1:0-20079 GCF_022818885.1 Novosphingobium mangrovi
ATCTCTTCCTGTTTCCCTGCCTGCTGAAAAGGCCCCGACCATGCGCTCCATCCCCATTATCTCCACGCTGGTCGTGCTCGCGGCTGTCGGCGTGATGATCGCGCTCGGTGTCTGGCAGCTGGAGCGCCGCGAGGAGAAGGCTGACCTGCTCGCGCACTATGCCAGCGCGGCAGGCCTCTCGCAGGAGATCGCGTGGCCCCGGGAAGGTCCGGGCGCACAGGTGCTCTACCGCCGTGCTCATCTCACCTGCACTGCCGTGACCGCGAGGAGCGCGGTGGCGGGCCGCAATCGCAACGACGAGACCGGCTTCGCGCGCACCGCCGCTTGCGCGCTGGCGGGCGGCGGCGAGGCGCGCGTGGTGCTGGGTTGGACCCGGCGGCCCGATGGCACGGGCACCTGGCAGGGCGGCGAGGTTCACGGCGTGATCGCACCGGGCCCGCGTCTGGTGGCCGACCCGCCGCTGGGCGGATTGGCGGCGAACGCGCTTCCCGACCCGTCCGATCTGCCCAACAACCACCTCTCCTACGCGGTCCAATGGTTCGCCTTTGCACTGACCGCGCTGGTCATCTACGCAATGGTCTTGCGCCGGAGGGTGCGTTCGTGAGCCTTGCGTTTCGTGGCCCCCGTTTCACAGCGGCATTGCCTTGCCGCCTCGCGGGCGCTAACCGCGCCTGCAAAGGCCGCGGGCACACCGGGCAGAACCACCGAGCAAGGTCCGTTTCGGCAGGCCGTATCCGACGAACAGGGAAGTCATGGACTACATCAGCACCCGCGGCAGCGCACCGGCGCTCGATTTCGAAGGCGCAACGCTGGCTGGCCTCGCCAGCGACGGCGGGCTCTACGTTCCGCGCGAATGGCCGCGTTTCTCCAAGGACGAGATCGCGGGCATGGCCGGGCTCTCCTACGCCGAGCTCGCCGCGCGGGTCATGGCGCCGTTCGTGGGCCAGAGCCTGACCTACGAGCGCCTGCTCGAACTCACCACCGAGGCCTATGGCCGATTCGCGCACAAGGCGGTGACCCCGCTCAAGCAGCTTGACGAGCAGCAGTGGGTGCTGGAACTGTTCCACGGCCCCACCCTCGCTTTCAAGGACGTCGCGCTCCAGCTGCTCGGCCTCTTCTTCGAGGAATTCCTCAGCCGTTCGGACCGCAACCTCACCATCGTGGGCGCGACCTCGGGCGACACCGGCTCGGCCGCGATCGACGCGGTTGCGGGCCGCGCCAAGGTGGACATCTTCATGCTCCACCCGCACGGCCGCGTCTCGGACGTGCAGCGCCGCCAGATGACGACGGTGCTCGCGCCCAACGTCCACAACATCGCCATCGATGGCTCGTTCGACGACGCGCAGGCGATGGTGAAGCGCATGTTCAACGATACTGCGATGACTGACCGCTTCGCGATCGGCGCGGTGAACTCGATCAACTGGGCGCGGCTGATGGCTCAGGTCGTCTACTACTTCGCCGCCGCGCTCCAGCTCGGCGCGCCCGAGCGCGAGGTCGCCTTCTCGGTGCCGACCGGCAACTTCGGCGATGTCTTTGCCGGCTACGTCGCGGCGCAGATGGGCCTGCCCGTCGCCAAGCTGGTGGTCGCCACCAACGTCAACGACATCCTGCACCGCGCGCTCTCGAGCGGCGACTACTCGCAAGGGACCGTGACGCCGACCGCCGCGCCCTCGATGGACATTCAGGTCTCCTCCAACTTCGAGCGCCTGCTGTTCGACCTTGGCGGGCGTGACGGCGCGGCCATGGCCGAGCAGATGAAGGGCTTCGAGGCGACCAAGGCGATGCAGCTTTCGAACGCGCAGCGCGAAGGCGCGGCTGCACTCTTCCAGTCGGCCCGTGCCGACCAGGACGAGATGGCCGAGACGATCCGCTGGGCCTGGGAGAACTGCGGCGAGCTGATCGATCCGCACACCGCCTGCGGCCTCTTCGCCGCGCGCACCGCCGGGATCGACGCCAAGACGCCCGTCGTCACGCTGGCGACCGCGCACCCGGCCAAGTTCCCCGAGGCGGTCGAGCGTTCGACCGGCCACCGGCCGAGCCTGCCCGCGCGCGTGGGCGACCTGTTCGACCGCGAGGAGAAGTGCACGAAGCTGGCGGGCGAATACGACGCCGTGGCCGAATTCGTCGCAGGGCTTGCCGCACCCAAGGTCTGAGGGCTAGGGCACAGCCCATGGCAACGCTCTTAACATCCCCCGTCCTGATGATCGGCGAAGGCTGGGACGACTACGGCCTCGTCGATTCGGGCCATGGCCGCAAGCTCGAACGCTATGGCGACCGCCGTTTCGTGCGGCCCGAACCGCAGGCGATGTGGAGCCCGCGCACCGAGACCTGGGACGCGGATGGCGAGTTCGTGCCTGGCTCGGACGAGGACGGCGGGGGCAAGTGGCAGTTTGACCGGGAAGTTCCGCGCGAAGGCTGGCCGCTTGCCTGGAACGAGGTGGCCTTCACCGCCAGCTGCACGCCGTTTCGCCATCTCGGCTTCTTCCCGGACATGGCGCCGGTGTGGGACTGGATGCGCGCGCAACTGGCCGGGCGCGACGATGCCGAGACGATGAACCTGTTCGGTTACACGGGCGTGGGCACGCTGGCGCTTTCCGCGCATGGCCGCGTCACCCACGTCGATGCCTCGAAGAAGTCGGTCGCGCAGGCGCGCGAGAACGCGGCGCTGGCAGGCCTTGAAGATCGCCCGGTGCGCTGGATGATCGACGATGCCGCCAAGTTCGCCGCGCGCGAGGTACGCCGCGGGCGCCGCTACGACGGCATCATTCTCGACCCGCCCAAGTTCGGCCGCGGCCCCGGCGGCGAGACCTGGCGCCTCGAAGAAAACCTGCCCGAGCTGCTGTCGAACTGCCGCCAGCTGCTCGATAGCGACAGCCGCTTCCTGTTCCTCACCGTCTACGCGGTGCGCATGTCCTCGCTCGCGCTGGCCGGGCTCATGGACGAACTCTTTGCAGACCTCCCCGGCACCATCGAACACGGCGACCTCTCCGTGCGCGAGGACGACGAAGGCCGCCTCCTCCCCACCGCCATCTTCGCCCGCTGGTCGAACCCGGCGTAGGGGAGGGGCACGTCCCTTGCCCTATCCGGCGGTCTGATCGAGCGCCCGTCACGTGGCCAAGAGAAGCTGGAAGAAACTGATTCCGAGGGCCATCGCCCTCGGGCTCCCGGAACTGTCGAACGCAGCTTTACCCTTCCATGGTCCTCTACGAATGATGGCCTCGTCTTCCTTGGGCCGGTAGACGACTATCCGCTTTAGAGCCAGGCAGCGGGGTTAGCTGACGCTCGCGCGGAGTCGGCAGCCGACCAGTTCCGTTCGTTCTCTGATCAGCCGATGAACAGCCGACCTCGTTGAAACCGGCCATCTTTATGGCGTCGTGATGACGCTCCCCACAGCCGACCGAAACTTCCTCGCGCAATTGCGCCGGTCTTTTTGGGCGGTGTGGTTGGAGACGTCTGTTCTGTTCCCCTCAATGGCGCAAGGATGCCGCCTAGAAATTGGTGTCCGTAAGTTATACCTACATCAGACCAATCAGTGCGGCATCAAACCTAGCCAAAGACGGCTTAAATTTGTAACCGCAGCCCTTTATAGATGAGCAGGAGAAAGCTGCATGGCTTCTACACCGATGCCTTCAGATACGATCATCGCTGAAGCCGCCCGTAGAATTCTGAAAGAGCAAAAAGGCCCGATCTATCTGTCTCGCCTCGGGCAGGACATGAGGAAGGAATTTGGCGCTGCTTTCAAGGAAGCCCTCGGCAATCGCTCATTAGGCGATTTTGTTGTTGAACATTGGGGCGATCAGTACGAGGTTTGGGGCAAAGGACCGCACAAACGGGTCGGGGTAGTTGGCAGCGCCAAGGATGACACGGAGCCGAAACCGAGGCAAAAATTTATCGATGAAGTGTGGGAGGCTTTTAGCTCCCCAATCTCTGAAGGTCTCACGCGTTGGATTGATTTAGGTCCACCTGTCGCCGTCTCAGAAAATCGAACCAAGCCGAATGAGCAATCGATAGAAATTCCTTCTGAATTTTTAATTTTATCCAGCCTTCCGCGCCAGAAGGCCAGTGACACTGCTGCATCTATTCGGAGATGGGCTAAAATAAATAACGTTTCGCTTGATCATTTAGAGGAACACGAGGGTCCCAAAGCGACTGCATTCACGGGCCACCATGCCAGCGCTATGGATGGCGTAGAGGTGGTTCGTAGAATGATCGCGCTGATCCCGGAAGGTGAGCGATCAGAATACCAACTGCCACTGAATCTACTCGGGCGCTTGCTTCTAGTTCGATAACCAAGTGACCCTGACGGCTGTTGTCTTAGGCGGATTTCCAAGCTCCGCCCTCGAAGCCATTCGAGAGCGGTTAGCGATAAGATTTCCTAGCTACTTGATCCGCGGCGCGGCAGCGCCGACGCGGCATGATCGGCTATGCCTGTATGACGCCGAAGAGATATCGAAGATAATGGATAGGGCTGCGGATAGCATATTCGGATCTTCTAAAAGGCCTCATGGATTTTGCCAAAATTCCCAGCGCGGTTGCCAAAAGAATGCCGGAGGAAAGTGCGAATTATCCCAGCATCAAGCATGCACACTCAATAAACCTGATAGATTTTACTTTATTTACCAAGAAGGTTTTAGGGTGGATGATCTCTTTAGGAAACTTGCCTTCTCATCGTTACCTCACCAAGTTCCACAATCCCTATATGGAAAGGCCGAGCAAAGTGCGACTTTCTGCGAAAATGCCATTTTAGAGCTTAACCAGAGAGCAGCACTTATTGAACGGCAGATTCGCTTTGGTTCGGCGCTTTTACTCCCGCCAAAAGCATTCGGCCGCAATGGAGCGGTGCGAGTGATGCTGGATCGGATTTCCAGTGGCAGCGACCCAACAAAGGAGCTTAGGAATTTCCGCCAAAATTATCGGGATAATGCCTCTCGCCAATTTGTTGGCCGATCTAACCTGGGCTTCAAGCCCGGCCAAGCCTCAGGCCTTCACGGTGCTCCCCACGACAATGAGAATACAAGCATTGCGCTTACCCGTCGATACCGTCTGGGCTGCAAGTACGACGGTAGCTTTCACTGGGACGTAGGGCCCATGGATGGCTCTCATTTGAACGGGGCATACCGCTTTGATACTCGCGACAAGGGCGTGGTTTCTCCGAAAGGGAAGTATGCCAACGTCCTTGTAGACGACTGCCTAAGGTAGGTTTGACCCCCCGCACTCAAAGTACGAGGGGTCCAAATCTTGTAGAGGATTTAACGCATTCCAGAGCGACGCTCTGTGTGACTTCATTGATCTGTCATAAGCGCTATTAACAGCCAACTTAGAAAAGGCATTCCGCTCATACCCCCTCTTAAGAACGTGCAGAAGCACAGCTTCGCACAGTTCGGGTATGAGCGTTTAGCCCACCGCGTAGCTCGCTATATGGGGGATGGGTACACAAATGTCAAACGCTCGCAAACACGCTCCGTGGTCGATGTCGCAAACCTAGCCGTAACTGATTGCCCGCTTCTAGGCTCAGCGAAATCGTTGTCGAACGCCCTGTAAGGGCGCGTTCACGCCCTGTTGCGGAGGGGCGTCCAGAATGCGAAATGCTACATCATGACAGTCTTCGCTCGCGCAATGGAAATTTTGCTCGTCTGCCTGTGGTTGGTAGGCGTTGGCGCTTGGATATATTCGGCGCGCTACTTTCTCCCAATGTGGGCCGAGAAATTTCGAGCGAACCCAAAGCACAGTGGCTATCCGCGTAAAGCGATAACGGGCGTAATGGTCTTTCTGGCCGCCGTGGCTTGCGCGTTTGCTGTTGGTGGACTGGCAGAACTTGATGGAGGTTGGAACTGAGGCACTTTGGCCCGTTCTGCCAGTGTCATTGGGCAACACCTAAAGCGGACAGGCCGCAGCCGATATCATCCAAATGCCAGCTAAGCGTCCTGCATGGGCGCATTTCCGCCGCATGTCCCTCTGAACACTCGCGCCAGGCTGCAATCCCGTCCAAACCTCACCGATTCCGGGAGTCCGAGGGCGTTGGCCCTCGGAAACTATCCTTCTTCCTGCCTCTCCCTCTGCGACTTGATCGCATGGTAGGCCGCCTCGCGCGCTTCGGGTGCGAGGGAGAGCAGGTAGCGTTTCGCCTCCTGGAAGGTCAGCAATTCGCGCCCGTCGACGCAGATCGGCGTTGTGCGGGCGTTGAACAGGCGGGCGAGCAGGCGGCGCTGCGGGCGCGGGAGCGTGGTGTCGTTTGCGGGGGTGTCTTCGGGGGTGGTCATCGCATTAAGTCCTGTCACAGCGGCGCGCTCTATGCCAACAGGGCGCGCGATCAAGCCTTATCGAAAGCACACCATGGCCCGCAAACGCCGCAATGACTGGGAATTGGACGACGAGACCGAGGAAGAGGCTGCGCCGCCGCCCGACTGTTGGTTGTGCGGGCGGGTGACCGGGGCGGAGATCGTTTGGCATCATCCCATTCCCAAGAGCCGGGGTGGCAAGGACACGGTGCCGATGCACCCGATCTGCCAGCGGACGATCATCACCCACTTCACCAACTCGCAACTGGAGCGTTTCGGGATGGAGGCGCAGGGGCTTCTGGACGATCCGACCATTGCCAAGTTCGTCGCGTGGGTGGCCAGGAAGGACCCCGATTTCAACGCGCCGATCACGAAGAAGAAGCGCTAGAGCATTCTCCAATCAGGTGATGCAACCTGACTGGAAAATGCTCTAAGGGGCGCCATGACCGATTCGCTTATCCTTGAAGTCGCGGACTTCGAACAGGACGTCCTCACCGGGATCTACTCCGAAGAGACCGGCAAGCCGCAGCCGCTGCGCTTCACGATTTCTGTCGCTCTGAAGCCGGCGGCGCACTACACGCCCGACACCCCGCTCGAGGCGAGCAAGAACTACATGGACCTGAAGTTCGCGGCCTCGGGCGCGATTCCCGAAGGCGTCCACTTCACGCTGATCGAGGCCGTGGCCGACCATGTCTGCGACACGCTCTTCCTGCAGGACGCGCGGATTACCGCGGTTACCGTCAAGATCGTCAAGCTCGCGATTGCCGAGGCGGGCGAGAAGATCGGCATTACCCTGACCCGGCACCGCCGCTAAGGGCATGGGCATGGGCGAGCTGCTCTATGTCGGCCCGCTGGCCGAGGATCCGCTTGAGGCGTCGAGCGATTTTCACGCGCGTGTCCTGCCCGGCGTCGAGCTGACACTGGGCGGCGGCGCGGACCCGCTGACCCTGGTGTTTGAACCTGCGGGCGCGGATCACCGCGCCTGGCGGCTCGCCACCGTGCAGGGGCTCGCCCGCCGTTATGCCCCCTCGCGCGTCAACGCGGTGGAGACCGACAGCATGGAGGCGCTGACCGCGACACGGCAGTGGCTGGAGGGCGTGCAGGCGATCACGGGCCAGCTGTTCGCTCTCGATGGTAATGGTGCCATGTCAATGGTATGACGGGGCGGATGACCTCAGCTGCTCCCCTTGTCGACCAGTTCCAGCGCCGGATCACGTACCTGCGCCTTTCGGTAACCGATCGGTGCGATCTGCGCTGTTCCTATTGCATGCCCGAACGCATGACCTTCCTGCCGCGCAAGGACGTGCTCAGCCTTGAGGAACTGCACGAGCTCTCGCTTGGCTTCATCGCGCGCGGCATCCGCAAGATCCGCCTGACCGGCGGCGAGCCGCTGGTGCGCCGCGACATGATGGAGCTGGTCCAGGCGCTGGGGCGCAAGATCGGCGACGGGCTGGATGAACTCACGCTCACCACCAACGCCACGCGGCTGGCCGAATTTGCCGATGGCCTCGCGGCCGCCGGGGTCAAGCGCGTCAACGTCTCGCTCGACACGCTCGACCGGGAGGGGTTCGCCGCTCTTTCGCGCCGCGATTCGCTGCCGCAGGTCCTCGAAGGCCTGCAGGCCGCGCGCGAGGCGGGGCTTTCGGTGAAGCTCAACACGGTCGCCCTGAAGGGCATCAACGAGGCCGAGATCCCCGACATCATTGCCTGGGCACATGGACAGGGCTTCGAGATCACGCTGATCGAGGTGATGCCGCTGGGCGAGGTGGAGGAAGACCGCTTCGACCACTATCTTCCGCTGCTGGCCGTGCGCGAGGACCTGGAAAAGCGCTGGACGCTCCAGCCCAGCGAGCACCGCACAGGCGGTCCGGCGCGGTACTTCGATATTGCCGAGACCGGCGGGCGCTTGGGCCTCATCACCCCGCTCACCCAGAATTTCTGCGAGGGCTGCAACCGCATCCGCGTAACCGCGACGGGCCAGCTCTATGCCTGCCTTGGCGGGAACGAACAGGTGGACCTGCGCGCCGCGCTGCGCTCGGACGCGCCTGACCGGGCGCTTCAGGACGCGCTCGACACCGCCATGCGCATCAAGCCCGAACGCCATCACTTCGCCATCGAGGAACCGGGCGCCGCGCCAGCGCTTTCCCGTCACATGTCGATGACCGGAGGATAAGGCGAAGATGGCGCTCAACATGGTGTTTCTGGGCAAGCTCGAAGACGTGGCGGGCTGCGGCGCGCGCGAAGTGGAACTGGCTGGCACGCTCGATGAAGCGATCGACAGCCTGGGCCCCGAACTGGCCAAGGCGCTGCGCGAACCGCGCGTGAAGCTCGCCGTCAACGGTATCCTGCTTCAGGACCGTGACGCACCGGTGCTGCGCGACGGTGATGTAATCGCCTTCCTGCCCCCGGTTTCGGGCGGATGAGCGCAGAGCCGACCCGCAGCGACGTCCGCCTCCTGACGCAGGCTTTCACTCCCGGCGAGGAAGTGGACCGCTTTACCCGCGCCCATCCCGCAGCTGGCGGCATCGTCAGCTTCCTGGGGCAGGTGCGCGAAGGCGGTGGGGTCGAGGCGCTGGAACTCCAGCATTACGAACCGCTTACCCTTCCCGCGATGGAGGATCTGGCCGCCCAGGTGCGCGGGCGCTGGCCTCTCGACGGGCTCCTCATCCTGCACCGCAGCGGCGAGATGGCGCCGGCCGATCCCATCGTGCTGGTCGCCGCGGCCGCACGCCACCGGCGCGATGCCTTTGCTGCGGCCGACTTTGCGATGGACCACCTCAAGAGCCAGTCCTGGTTCTGGAAGCGCGAGAAGGTGGATGGCACCTGGCGCTGGATCGAACCGCGCGAGGAAGATTTCGAGGATATCGCCCGCTGGGACAGCGCGGCGGCTGAATAGAAGGCGCAAGCCAGCAAGAAGGCGGATTTTCAAGGGGCCATCGCCCCTTGACCCCGGAATCGGCGACCTCAGCTTTCTCTGCACCCACAGCTTGCGGAAGGAGAGCGCACGGGTCGGATGATTTGTGAGGGGCTTTGCCCCTCCATATGCGAGAGGCCAACCTGTCCCCCTTGCGCCAACGCGGCGGGAGACAGCCGCGCTGGACAGTTCGGGGAGCCCGAGGGCGATGGCCCTCGGAAATTCTTCTTGTGATCGTGATCGATTTGTCGCTGCGAGGCATTTGCGCCGAAATACGCAAACTTGATCCGCATCAATTCCCCCCCTTCAAAGCCATGGCAAGCCATCCTTCAGGCCCTGCACGAGACTGTCTGAGGGTACATGGTCTTCTCGTCGCTGGAGTGTGCGCGCCTCGTCATGGTGGCAGCGCACCGCCGGTCGGGACCTTTGCGGTTTTGACCACCTGATCCTGGAATGCCGGTGCCGGGGGGCTTGCAGGCGTTTTGCGGATCAGGCGTTCGGGAACCCCTTCTCGCCTGTGCGGGGAGGGGTTTTCACGTTTTCCGGGCTCTTGATCCGGTGGCGATCAGCCCGCGAGGCGTGCAGAGAGGCCCTCGATCACCGAATCCTGTCCCGAGATGATTTCGCTGACCGTATCGCGCGCGGCGGCGATCGATTCGGCCTTGGGCGAAAGGGCGAGCGGGGCCTCGTCGCGCGCATCGACATAGAGCTGGTCGAGTTCGGCCAGCGCGGTCATCGCGTGCGAGCGGTGGCTCTCGAGCGCGGCGAGCGCGATCTGGGCTGCACTCCACGAATCGCTGGTGCGCCCGCCCGCCGCGGCGACCGCGCGCTGGGCCCTGTTCCTTTCATCCGCAAACTGGCTGTCCGCGGTGCGCGCCATCGCGACCAGGCCGTCGAGGCGAGTCGCAAGGTCGGCGCTGGCGGCGGGCAGCTGGGGCGTTTCGGCTTCCTCGGCCTTGCTCGGGCGCGCGCGCATGTTGCGTTCGACCTCGCGGATCGAGAGCGAGGGATAGTCGCGCGTGCTGGCGCACCCGGAGGAAAGAAGAGCCACCGCAAACGGCAGGGCAAGCGCAGCAGGGCGCGGGAAACGGCGGATGAAGCGGGCAGGGCGCGTGGTCATGACGCCGCTCATAGCACGCGCGCGCACGGGATCGACAGCGAATCGCTTGGCGCTCCACGCGTTTCGTGCAAAGGAGCGCGCGATAGCGGGCGCCATGGTGGCGTCCGGTTGGAAAGCCTCGGGCGCCTTTTCGCATATGAGAAGGCGCAGGAGAGCCGACTCTTTCGGTTGACACGAATCGTCGTGTGCCCTAACGGCTCGCTCTCTTTCCGGCATCGCGCATTCAGATCCTCGATTTGCAGCGTGTATGTCGGTGCGTCGCCCGCAAGGCTTCCCACGGTTCTTCGTCGGACCAAAGCGGCCGGGGCAAAAACATTGTTTCGGCTCGTTTCGGGCACACACGAGATTAGGTAAGGGCACCATGTTCGCAGTAGTGCGCACGGGCGGCAAGCAGTATCGGGTTGCCGCCGGAGACAAGATCGCGGTTGAAAAGCTGGCTGGTGAAGCTGGCGAGACCATCACGCTGGGTGATGTTCTGATCGCAGGCAAGGACGGCGATGTCGTCGACGCGTCGAAGGTTTCGGTTTCGGCCGAGATCATCGCGCAGGCCAAGAGCGAGAAGGTCATCGTCTTCAAGAAGCGTCGCCGCCACAACTATCGCCGCAAGAACGGCCACCGCCAGCAGCTTACGCTGCTTCGCATCACCTCGGTCGGCTAAGCGCCGGATTTCGAAAGGAAAACGAGATGGCACATAAGAAAGCAGGCGGCTCGTCGCGTAACGGCCGCGACTCCGTTGGCCGCCGCCTTGGCGTCAAGAAGTTCGGCGGTCAGGAAGTGATCGGCGGCAACATCATCATCCGTCAGCGTGGCACCAAGGTGTACCCGGGCGTCAACGTCGGCATGGGCAAGGATCACACCCTGTTCGCGCTGACCGAAGGCCGCGTACGCTTCCACGATGGCAAGCTCGGCCGCAAGTACGTGTCGGTCGACGCTGCGATGGCTGAAGCCGCCGAATAAGCGGATGGTCGCCATAGGGGCCATCCGGACAGGATGGCCCTGCCGAACCTTGTAAGGTTTCGGCTGCACGAGGGAGAGGGCCTGGCCTGTCTCCCTCTTTGCATGTCTCCCTCATTTCATCGCTTCGGTTGACCGGCACGGCCGGCGACGGGGCTCGAACCTCCGGGATCGCTGTGCACCTGTGGATGCGGCGTAACCGGGTTGTCACGCGCAGCGCCTAAGCGGCCCCGCGCGGGGCTGATGAATGGAGAGAGACAATGTTTCTTCGCAGCGAACGGCTGTTCCTGCGGCCCGGCTGGGCCGAGGACCGGGACGAACTCTATGCCGCGATTGCGGATCCTGAGGTCGTCTGCAACCTGGCGTCCGCCCCCTGGCCCTATGCGCCGGGCGATGCCGCGCGTTTCCTGGCGCGCCCGGCCGAACACGGCCTGCCGACCTTCCTCATCACGCGTCCGGACCTTCCCGGCGCCCCGATCCTGGGCTGCATTGGCCTTGCCCATCTCGGTGACGGGGCGGCGCAGAGCGACGGCGTCGAGCTCGGCTACTGGATCGCCCGCGCCCACTGGGGCAAGGGCTATGCCAGCGAGGCGGCGCGCGGGGTCCTCTCGCTCGCCCGTACGCTGGGCCACACCCGCCTTGTCGCCAGCCACTTCATCGACAATCCCGCCTCGGGCGCGGTCCTGCGCAAGGCCGGTTTCCGGCCGACCGGACGCCTTGTCGAGCGCTACAGTTCCGGCCGGGGCGAGAGCGCGATGGCGCTCGAGTACACGCTCGCGCTGGAAGATGGGGGCTCGGACGGGGACGCGGGCGATGCAGGCATGGTCCGCAAGGCGGCCTGAGACCCGCTCTCGGTCCTGTGCGAATCGGGTGGTGCGATCGCCCCTGCGATTCGCCGCCTGAAGGCAATCCGCAGGGCACCGGAGCCACCTGCTGTCGTGTTCTTAATGTCCAGACTTCAGACCCTTTACGGCAGGAGCGAAGGTCTTTTGCGCAATTTCCGTGCAATGTGAGTTGGGGTGTTGCATAAGGGCGGTTGCGGAAAAGAAAAAACGACGGAGAGACGTACGATGTTCATCCGCACGGAGAGGTTGTTTCTGAGGCCCGGCTGGCCGGAGGATCTCGAGGATATCTTCGAGGCTCTCAATTCCGATGCCGTGCCCCGTACACTGACTGTGCCCGGGTTGCCCCGGTCCCTTGGTGAGGTGCGCGCGCTGCTGGAAGGCGAGCGTGATCAGCGCCTGCCCCAGTTCATGATCTATCTGCGGGCGCCGGGAGGGGCGCGCCTGGTGGGTCATATCGGCCTTGTGGCCGGGGAGCGCGGCGAAGTGGAGCTTGTCTACTGGATCAAGGGCCGGTTCTGCGGCCTGGGCTTCGCCCGCGAGGCGGTGCGGGCCATGCTCGACCACGCCCGCGCGCTGGGCCACCACCGGATCGTGGCTTACGAACCGCTCGACAGCGAAAGCGACACGCGCGTTCTGCTTGCCGCAGGCTTCGAGGACAGCTTCCGGATCGAGGAGCGCTTCAGCGCGGCGCGCGGGGAAGCCGTTGCGGTGCGCTGCTACGAGGCGGCGCTCGAATGGCGGGCAATGCCCCCGCTCGGCCGGGTTGCCTACGAACGCAGCAGCGCGCAGCCGCTCAGCGCCTGAAGACGGGGACAGATTCAAGGGGCCATCGCCCCTTGACCCCGGACACGGCAACCTCAGCTTTCTCAGCGCGCGCAGCTTGCGGAAGGTGAGAACACGGATCGGATGATTTGTGAGGGGCTTTGCCCCTCCATATCCGCGAACGCGGCGAGAGACAGCTGCGCTGGACAGTTCTGTCTTACTCCGCCTCGTCCTTGGTCAGTTCCATCCAGCCCGGGACGGCTTCGGGGGGGATGTCCGCGACGCGCAGGTGGTCGACGGCAAGGCCAAGGTCGGTGTAGGCCGCGCGGCGGCGTTTCTCGTTCGAGTTTTCAAGCGGGACCACCACCAGGCGGCGGTTGATCTTCTGGCGCCAGTTCATGCGCGCGGTGTTTTCCTGCCCGACGTAGCAGCCCTTGGTGAAGCTGACCCCGTGCAGTTCGGTCGCGTTGCATTCGAGCCAGAGCAGTTCGCCATCGCCCAGTTCCGCACGCCCCTCGCACACGCCGTGCTTGAGACGATGCGCGCGCCAGGCTTCGTCCGCGCCGGTCACGATATCGTCCGGGTCGTTGGGGTCGAAGGGGGCGATCCACCGTTCGCCCAGCGCGGAGAGGCGCGGGTCGGAGGCCGCGCCGTCGCCGGTGTGGGGGCGCCAGTGGACGACGAGGTGATCCTCGCGCGCGATGTCGATGGCGCGGCGCAGGCGATACATCGAGAGGCGCTTCACCAGCGCGTCGGCGACATTCGCCTCGCAGTCGATCAGGAGGTCATCGCCCGAGGGCCAGACCAGGAAATCGAACAGGACCTTGCCTTGCGCTGTAAGCAGGCCGGCCCAGACGGGCAGCGATCCCTTCACGTCGGAGGTGACGAGCCCCTGCAGGAAGGCGGCGACGTCCTCGCCGGTGTCGGGGCGGGCGGAAAGCCGGATCACGGCTCGGTCGAACAGTCGGGTGGCGCTCATGTCTGAGCACATGGGGAGATTGCGCCCAAGTGCAAGATCCCAAGGTGCGAATCAGGCCGTGCTGGCGGCGTGTTCGGCAAGGCGCGTGCGCAGTTCCTCCAGGACCCACAGCGCGGCGGGGCCGGGCCGGTTGTCGCGCCGCCACAGCGCGAGGAGGTGGTAGGACATCATCCGCCGCTCGGGCAGGTCGAGCGCGACGAGCGTGCCATCGGCAAGGTCGCCGCGCACCGCATCGCGCGGCATCGAGCCCCAGCCGATGCCTTCGCGCAGCAGCGCGTGCTTGGCGCCCAGATCGGCAAGGCGCCAGGTGTGCGGGCTCATCACAGCGAAATCATGGCCCTGGGTCAGCGTCGAGCGGTCGGTAAGGACAAGCTGGAGGTGGCGGCGGGTGTCGCCCGGAGCGATACGGGCCTGCTGTGCGAGCGGATGCGAGGGCGCCGCGACCGGCACCATTTCCACCGCGCCGATCACCTCGCGTTCGAAGTCGCCAAGCTGGGGCAGGTCGGGCCCGGCGATGGCGAGGCTGGCGCGGCCCTCGATCAGCGAGGCGGCCACCGCGCCCAGCGCCTCGATGTGAAGGCGCAGCGGCACGCGCGGGTAGCGCTCCTGGAAGGCGCGTAGGAGGGGCGCGAGGACTTGTCCGGGCACCATCACGTCGACCGCCAGCGCGAGTTCGGCCTCCAGCCCCTGGCGCAGGCTGCGCACGCGGGCGAGCAGCGCCTCGCTGTCCTCGCGGATGATCTGCATGTCGGCCAGCAGGGCCCGTCCATTCTCGGTCAGCACGGGTTTGCGCGAGCCTTCGCGTTCGAACAGCACCAGATCGAGCTGGGCCTCGACTTGCGCCACGGCATAGCTGACGACCGAGACCGCGCGCCCCAGCTTGCGCGCAGCGCCTCCAAAGCTGCCCTCCTCGACGACCGCGAGGACGATGCGCAGGTGGTCGAGACTGGGGGTTACCAAGTTAGGCATTCAAGATCCTTGAACATTTCTATCTATTTTATCGCAATTTTCCGATCAAATGAAAACGCCTATCTGGGACGGGACACGCGAAAGCGCCCCTCCCATCGATCCTGGGGCCCTTCGGTTCGCAAAAAGGTCCGCAAGAGCCCTTCAAGGGCCGGACCGCCCTTTCGAGGGGCCGCCGCAGGATGGGACGGCGGCCTCTTCGCCCCAGGAGTTGAATAGCATGATCGAGCTGCGTCCCTTTGCGGGGCTCGGAGCGGCCAACCATGGCTGGCTCGATGCCCACCACCACTTTTCCTTTGCGAATTACCACGATCCCGCGCGCACCAACTGGGGGCGCCTGAGGGTCTGGAACGATGACACCATCGCGCCGCAGACGGGCTTTCCCCCCCACCCGCACCGCGACATGGAAATCGTCACCTATGTGCGCAAGGGCGCGATCACCCACCAGGACAACATGGGCAACGCAGGCCGCACGGTCGCAGGCGATGTCCAGGTGATGAGCGCGGGCACCGGCATCCAGCACGCCGAATACAACCTGGAGGCCGGGGAAACCCAGATCTTCCAGATCTGGATCCTGCCTGACAGCCGCGGCGGGGCGCCTGACTGGGGCACACGGCCTTTCCCGAAGGATGATCGCGCCGGCCGCTTCGTGGCGCTTGCCAGCGGGCAGGACGGCGACGGTGACGCGCTGCCGATCCGCGCCGATGCGCGGGTGCTGGGCGCGACCGTTCCCTTTGGCGAAACCACGCGCTACGAGGCCGCGCCGGGCCGCCATCTCTACCTGGTCTCGACGCGCGGGCGCATCCGCGTGGCGGACGGGGCAGCGGGCGGCGAGGCCGTGGAGGCTGAGGCGCGTGATGGCGTTGCGATCACGGGCCTTTCCAGCCTCACGGTAACCGCGCTAGAGGATGCGGAAATCGTCCTGGTGGATGCCGCCTGACGGTTTTGGCGAAGGTTGCCAGCGCGCCGACTCTCTCGGCGCGCTAGTGGCCTTTGCTGTCCTCTCTTTCGCCTCTCTCCCATCCCGATTGCCAAGGATATCCCGACATGACTGCCCAATCGCTCGGACGCACCGCCCACGCCAAGGTCGAGAAGCTGATCGTCGATCGCTGGTCGCCCCGCGCCTTTGACGGAAGTGCAATCCCCCAGGAAGACCTCGACGTGATCTTCGAGGCGGCCGGTTGGGCGCCCTCGGCGTACAACGTGCAGCCCTGGACGTTCCTCTACGCGGTCAAGGGCGATGCCAACTGGGACCTGTTCCTCTCGCAGCTGATCGACTTCAACAAGGGCTGGGCGCAGAGCGCTTCGGCGCTGGTCTTTGTCGTCTCGGACACGCAGATGCGCTCGGAGAAGGGCAACTCGGACAACTACAGCGCCAGCTTCGATGCGGGCGCGGCGTGGATGGCCGCGGCCCTGCAGGCGCAGGCGCTGGGCTATCACACCCACGGCATGACCGGCATCAAGTTCGGTGAAGCCGAAGCGGCACTCGGCGTTCCGGCCGACCACCGTCTCGAAGCGGCCTTCGTGATCGGCAAGATCGGCGACAAGGCGACGCTTCCCGACTACCTGCAGGACCGCGAGGCGCCGGTCGGCCGCAAGGCCGCCAGCGAGATCGCGCGCGCGGGCACGTTCGCCTGACGGCTTGATCCGGCAGGCACCCCGGCACCTGCCAACCACCACCATCACCGGCGGGCTTGCGAACCGGGTCCGGTCCGTGCGCGATCTTCCTCTAAAGGTCGGCGCGCGGGCCGGGCCTTTTCGCATGGGCTCAGAACGCGACCTTGACCCCGACCATGACCCGGTTGCTGACCATGCCGTTGGGCAGCCCGTACGAATCGACGTGGACGTCGGCCTCGATGTTCTCGGTCAGCTTGATCGCCGCGCGCGGCGGGCCGGTTTCGGAAGGCGCGAAGTCCTGCGCGCCGGCTATCGTGCCGAGGCGCTCGGCCTCGGGATCGGGGGCGCAGACCACGATCTCGCCGGGCCGGGAGGCAGGCGCACAGCGCCGCTGTACCGCGCTGAAATCGATTGTGTTTTCTTCAGTGCCGAGGTCCGCAAGATCGAAGTTCTGCGCGGTGCTCTCCTGAGAGAGGGCCGGCGGGGCAGGCGCGGGCTCGGCGAGGGGCATGGGCGCTCCTGTTGGACAGATGTGCAGGGCAAATTGCCGTCCAATTGGGGCCGAAAGAGGGCGGTTTGGCGCTCTCGCGCCTTGCGCGCCCTGCGCACCGGTCCTAGTTCGACGTGCATGACCCCCGCCTTCACGCGCGGGACCCCAAGACAGAAGAGGCGCAAGCGACATGACTGACCCGGCTGACATGGCACCCGAACTCGTACTTTCCGGCGGCACCGTGCACACGCCCAGCGGTTCGGGCGTGGCGGACGTCGCCGTGCGCGGCGGCAAGATCCTGGGCGTGGGGTCCTACCCGGATGCCGCGCGCCGCATCGACTGCACCGGGCTCGACGTGCTGCCCGGCGTCATCGACAGCCAGGTCCACTTCCGCGAGCCGGGCCTCGAACACAAGGAAGACCTCGAGAGCGGTGGCCGCGCGGCGGTCATGGGCGGCATCACCGCCGTCTTCGAGATGCCCAACACCAACCCGAACACCGATTCGGTGATGCGCATCCAGGACAAGCTCGACCGCGCCTACCACCGCATGTACTGCGACCACGCCTTCTACGTCGGCGCGACCGCCGAGAACGCGCCCGAGCTGGCCGATCTGGAGCGCATTCCGGGCACCGCGGGCGTCAAGATCTTCATGGGCGCCTCGACCGGCAACCTGCTCGTCGCGCACGACCCGGAACTGGCCCGCGTGCTGGCCAGCGGCACGCGCCGTGTGGCGATCCATTCCGAGGACGAGGACCGCATGAACGCGCGCAAGGGCGAGCGGGTCGAGGGCGATCCCTCCAGCCACCCGGTCTGGCGCGACGATGAGAGCGCGATGCTCTCCACCAAGCGCATCCTGCGCCTGGCCCGCGAAGCCAAGCGCCCGATCCATATCCTCCACATCACCACGCCCGCCGAGCTGGAGCTGATCGCGCAGCACCGCGACATCGCGACCTGCGAGGTGACCCCGCAGCACCTCACGCTCTGGGCCGAGGACGCCTACCCGCGCCTGGGCTCCTACGCGCAGATGAACCCGCCGATCCGCTCCAAGGCGCACCGCGACGGGCTGTGGCACTGGCTCCAGCAGGGCGTGCCCGACGTGCTGGGTTCCGACCACGCGCCCCACACCAAGGAGGAAAAGGCCAAGAGCTATCCGGCCAGCCCCTCCGGCATGCCCGGCGTGCAGACGCTGCTCCCGCTGATGCTCGACCATGTCGCCAAGGGCAACATGACGCTCGAGCGCCTGATCGACATGACCTCCTCGGGCGTGCAGCGCGTCTTCGGCCTTGTCGGGAAGGGCCGCATCGCGACCGGCTATGACGCCGACTTCACCGTGATCGACCGCAAGGGCTCCTTCACCATCACCGAGGACTGGCTGGAAAGCCGCTGCGGCTGGTCGCCGTTCACCGGCATGGAGCTGGAAGGCCGCGTCGTCGGCACCATCGTGCGGGGCCACACCGCGATGTGGGAAGGCCAGCTGGGCGAGCGCGCGCAGGGCGAACCGCTGCGCTTTGCAGGCGCGCTCTAAGACTCAGGCTGCCTTTGCTCTTACTCCTGCGCGCGTCCGCTTGCGGCGGCGCAGGAGGTCGAGGCTGAACAGCGCGATTGCGCTCCAGATGAAGGCGAAGCACACGATCTGGGTCGTGCGCACCTCTTCGCGAAAGACAAAGACGCCCAGCAGGAAGACCAGCGTGGGCGTGACGAACTGGACAAAGCCCAGCGTCGAATAGTCCATGCGCCGCGCGGCGATGGCGAAGAGCAGCAGCGGCAGGCCGGTGAACACCCCGGCCAGCGCCAGCAGGCCGTCGGTGGTGAGCGATTGCCCCAGGCTCGACCCCGCAGGTGACAGCGCCTGGTTCATGACGATGGCGATCCCCGGGATCAGCAGGAAGAGCGATTCGACCGCGAGCCCGGGCAGCGCCTCCACGGCCACGCGCTTGCGCAGAAGGCCATAGCAGCAGAACGAGAGGCTGAGCCCCAGGCTCACCCACAGCATCGTCAGCGCGTTGAAGGCGAGGATGGCGACCCCCAGCGCGGCAAGCGCCACCGCGCCCCACTGCAGGCGCGAGAGCCGCTCCTTCAGGAAAAGCGTGCCCGCCAGCACGTTGAGCAGGGGGTTGATGTAGTAGCCGAGACTCGCGGCAAGGACGTGGCCGCTCTGCACCGCCCAGACGTAGATCGTCCAGTTGGCCCCGATGAACAGCGAACTGGCCGCGAGGATGCCCAGCTTGCGCGGATTGCGCAGGGCCGTCAGCACCGCGCCCACGTTGCGCCGCCACAGCACCAGCACCGCGCAGAAGGGCAGGGTGAAGACGATCCGCCAGCCCACCATCTCGAACGCGGGTACATGGCGCAGCGCCGCGAAGTAGAGCGGGAACAGGCCCCAGAAGACATAGGTCCCCAGCGCATAGGGCAGGCCGCTGGCGGGGCTTGGGGTGGGGGCGGTCATCGGGGGGACTTTCGAGGAGGGGCAAGCAGGGGGCCAGAAGAATAGGGAAGGAAGGACTTTTTCAAGGGGGCATTGCCCCTTGACCCCCGAATTGGCGACCTTGCCTTTCTCCGCCACCGTTGTGGGGGGAGGGTGAGCTCGGCCGTTTGGGCCGCGGCCCGCCCCTGGAATCGTATCATTTCGTCGCAAAAGCGGAATCTGACGGCGCCGTTGCACTCCGTTCAGCTTCGATGCCCTAAACCTGAATGCGTACCGCGGATAGGCCCCCGTCCACCGGGCCCGGGTCCCGCAATCGAGGAGAACACCGATGCACGCATTCTTCAAGGCAACCGCGCTGGTGGCGGCGAGCGCCAGCATCGCCACCGCCGTTCCCGCTTCGGCGGCCATCCAGAGCCACGCCGCGCAGCCCGTGCCTGTGGCGCTTAGCGCGTTCGAGGTGAACCAGGCCGATACGCAGAGCTATGGCCGCGACCGTTACCGCTATTCGCGCGAGGACCGCCGCCGGGGTTATGGCCGCACCAACTACCGCGGCTACGACCAGCCCCGCCGCGTGTGGCGCGGCAACAACGGGCGTTACTACTGCGAAAAGAAGGACGGCACGACCGGCCTCCTGATCGGCGGTGCGGCAGGCGCGCTCCTGGGCCGTGAGATCGACGGCGGGCGTGACCGCACGCTCGGCACGGTGCTCGGCGCGGCGGCAGGCGCCCT
>NZ_JALHAT010000038.1:0-11892 GCF_022818885.1 Novosphingobium mangrovi
GCGGACACGCGCGCGCGCGGCGCTGGCGGCGGAGGCGGCCGGACTGATGGCCGCCGCGCTTGCCAGCGTGTGCGCGCATCTGTCCGAGCGCACACAGTTCGGGCGCAAGCTCGCAACCTTCCAGGCCTTGCGCCACCGCCTGGCCGAAGCGCAGGTGCGCACCAACGGGGCTTATTGGATGGCGATGAAAGCGGCGGCCACGCTTGATCCGGCCGATGCCGCGCTCGCGGCCTGGCACGCGCAGGAATCGGCGACCACGACGGTCTACGACTTTCACCAGTTCCTTGGTGCCATGGGCATGACGCTCGAGCACCCGCTGCACTTCTGGACCTACCGGCTGAAGGCCCTGATCGGGGAACTGGGCGGGCGCGGCGCGAGCGCGGCGGCAGCGGCGGATGCGCTCTGGGGGTGAGGGAGGCTCCCCGAACCCGTCTCCCTCACCTGACGTGCGCACCGTTATCTGAGAAAGGCGAGGTCGCCCGTTCCGGGGTCAAGGGGCGATGGCCCCTTGCAAATGGACGTCTTACTCATGCCCGAACGCGGGCCGCGGCAGGCTGAACAGCGCGAGGCTGGCTGCAACCATCAGGACGAGGGTCGTGAGCAGAAACATGTCGTATCCCCCGGTCCGGTCGTAGACCGCCGAGGCCGCGAGCGGGCCCAGCGCGGTGCCGACCGAGAGAGCGACGAGCAGCCCTCCGTAGAGCGCGCCGAAGGCCTTGAGGCCGAAGTGGCGCGTCGCGAGGTAGACGATCACGTCGACTTCGGCTCCCAGTGTGAGCCCGATCAGCACGGCGACGGGAACCGCCCCTTGCGCGCCTGTGCCCAGCAGGATGAGCCCGCTCGCGACGGGCAGGAGGAAGATCGCCGCTCCTACGTAGGCGGCGGGAAAGCGGTCGAGGAGGAGGCCGGTGCCCAGCCGTCCGGCGATGGAGAAGAGCCCGATCAGCGAGGCCAGCGCGGCGGCCCGGGCGGGGGGCAGCCCGGCGTCGGTGAGGATGGGCACGAAATGGACGACCAGCGCCAGCACGGTGAAGGTGAACAGCAGGCTCGCGACGAGGAGGCGCAGGTAGACAGGTGAGCGCAGGCCTTCGAGGAAGCTCACGCCTTCGGGGGCAGGCGTTGGGTGGGCGGGCGCATCGGCCTTTGCAGGGGGCGTGGTGCGTCCTGCGCGGAACAGGACGAGGATCACCGGCCAGGCGAGCGCCATCCAGGCAAGGCCCTGCCAGGCCATCGCGCTTTGCCAGCCATAGGCGGCGATGAGCCGCGCGCCGAGCCAGGGGAACAGCGCGGCGGCAACCGAGGCCCCGCACAAGGTGATCGCGAAGGCAAGGCCGCGCGAGCGGGCAAAACGGCTGGCGACCGCGGCGGTCCAGACCGTCGCCTGCACCGGCAGCGTGGCCAGCGCCATGAGGGTCCACAGCGCGTACCACTGCCATGCACTGCCGCTTGCGGTCCCGAGCAGGGCAAAGGCCGCGCAGGTGAGCGGAATGCCGATGACGCCCAGGATACGTGGGCCAACCTTGTCGACCAGCATCCCGATGGGTACCCCGAACACGGCCTGGATCAGCGTGGCGATGGTCATGCCGAAGGTCGTGGTCGCGCGCGACCAGCCGAAGCTTTCGCTGATCGGTTCGATATAGACGCCAAGGCCATAGATGTGGATGACGCTGGTCGCATAGCCAAGGGCGCCGGCCAGCGGCACGCCCCAATGCGCCTTCCATTCCGCGTGCGCGGTCACAGGATGCACCTTCCGCTTCCTATTCGGCGGGAAGGCGGCCGTTCCTGGCCATCTCGAAACTCTGCCCCAGGTGCGCGAGATAGCCATGGAGGCCGAGATGGGCGTACGTTGCCGGATCGGCGATTTCCCCCATGCGCGCGGCGACCTGCTCGATGGTCCAGTGGGGCTGGAAGACGCCGTGGGTCTCGAGCATGTCGATCTTGGCCATGCGCCCCCCGATCGCGACCAGTGCCTCGCCCGACAGTGCGCAGTCCTCGTGCGCCAGCCAGCCCACCATCGGCGCGACCAGTTCGGGGCCGAGCGGGGGGTACTGCGAGGTGTCGAGCCCGTCGGCCATTCGCGTCATGGCGCCGGGCAGGATGAGATTGCTGCGGATACCGTGCTCTTCGCCCTCCAGCGCGATCACGTTGGAGAGGCCGATCATGCCCGACTTGGAGACCGCGTAGTTCACGCAGCGCTGGTTGCCGTAGAAACCGCCGATCGAGGAGGTGAGGACTACGCGCCCGTAGTTCTGCGCCTTCATGTGCGGGTAGGCCGCGTGCACGAGGTAGAATGCCCCCATCAGGTGCACGTCGAGCACCGAGTGGAAGTCCTCGACCGCAATCTCGTCGAGCGCGCCGTAGCGCACGTTGCCCGCGTTGTGGATGAGGATATCGATACGCCCGAAGGCGTCGAGTGCGCTCTGGACGATGGCGCTCGCCCCTTCGCAGGTGGCGACGCTGTCCGTCGAGGCGACTGCCTCGCCGCCCGCCGCTTCGATCTCGCGCACGACTTGCTGGGCCGGACCTTCGTCTTCCCCTTCGCCCAGGATCGCGCTGCCGTTGTCGTTCACGACGACTTTCGCGCCCCTGTTGGCGAGCAGGAGCGCATAGGCCCGTCCCAGGCCTCGTCCGGCGCCGCTGATCACGGCCACCCGGCCATCGAAGCGCAATTCGTCCATCGTCCTCTCCTTCTGACCGGCCTTGGCTAGGCTTTGCCTGCGGTGGGGTGCAACGCGGCTCACGAGCTTTCGCCGGGGCGATGAAAGGGAGGCGATCTTGTCCCGAGCCGGGCGAGGGGCGCAAGAATCCGGCCATGGCACACGAACCCCAGATCGCGCCCGCAGCCGACCTTGCGAAGTCGGTCCTTGTCCCCGCCGAGGCCTATGTCTCGCCCGAATATGCCCGCGCCGAGCAGGATCGCTTGTGGCGCAAGGTCTGGCTCCAGGCGGGACGCGTCGAGGACCTGGCCGAGACCGGCGACTTCATTACGTATGACATCGGAGCGGATTCGGTGGTCATCGTAAGGACCGGGCCTGACAGTCTGAAAGCGCACCACAACGTCTGCCCCCATCGCGGGCGGCGGCTGGTCGACACGCCACCGGGCCAGCGCAATGCGCACGGGCAGGCGCGCGGGTTCATCTGCGGCTACCATGGCTGGAGCTTCGGTCTTGATGGTGCGAACACCCACGTGCCACAGGAGGACGACTGGCACGGGGCCCTGTGCAACGGCCGCGCCGATCTGACGCCGGTGCGGGTGGACACCTGGGGCGGGTGGATCTGGATCAGCCTCGATCCCGAGGGCGAGAGTCTGGAAGCGTATCTTGGCGTGATCCCGGAGATGCTCGATCCCTATCGCCTGCAGGACATGCGCGCGCGCTGGCGCAAGTGGATCGTGTTTGAGTGCAACTGGAAGGTCGCGATGGAAGCCTTCTGCGAGACCTACCACGTCGCGACCACCCACCCCGAGTTCAACGCCTTCGGGCAGTTCCGGGGCTGGGCGCGCCAGGAGGGGCTCCATTCGCACATCGGTTACGAGGCGGCGAAGGACATGGAGGAGGATGCGGGCAAGCTGCGCGTGGGGACAGGCGATGCCCGGCTCTCGACCGCCGAGATGCAGCGCTTCACCTGGGAGAATGCGAACACCAACACCACCATGACGATGGTGCGCGCGGCCGAACGGCTGGCGCAGGAGCTGCCTGAAGGGACTCCGCCGGCACAGGTTTCCGCTCACTGGATCGCGGCCTCGCGCCGCGACGATGCCGCGCGCGGGGTGGAGTGGCCGGTGGTGGCACCCGCGCACACGGCCAAGGCCGGGACGGCCTGGCAGGTCTTTCCCAACTTCCAGATCGGGCAGGCGGTCAACAACATGCTGTGCTACGCCGCGCGTCCCTATGGGAGTGACCCGGACAAGTGCATCTTCGAGGCGGCTGTCTATGAACTCTACCCGGAAGGGGAGGCGCCCGAGACACAGTGGACCTACACCGAGCCGCACGAATGGCCGCCGGTGCTGCAACAGGATTTCAGCAACATGGCCGCCGTCCAGCAGGGCATGAAGAGCGCAGGTTTCCGCGGTGCCCAGCCCAACCCCTACATGGAGCGCGCGGTGGCCAGCCTGCACACGAACCTCGCCCGCTACATGCATGCGGGGATGCCCGAAGCGCAGGACTGAGCGGAGCTGTCGTCTGCGCGGGGATGCCGAGTAAGAGAAGTAATCTTTCCAAGGGGCCATCGCCCCTTGACCCCCGAACTGTCTACCTCACCTTTCTCGGCCAGGGTCGGCGCGCGGAAGGTGAGGTAGGCAGTTCGGGGAGCCCGAGGGCGATGGCCCTCGGAACTCTTTTCCTGTTCCCCTTGCCTCAGGCGAAGGGTTCCTCTCCCTCCAGCTTGGTGCGCACCATCAGGCGGCCGCTGGTCACATCGTACCATTCGGCGCGGTGCATGGTGCCGGTGTTGTCCCAGATGACGAGGTCGCCCTCGGACCATTCGTGGCTGTAGGTGAATTCCTCGCGAGTGGCCCATTCGCGCAGTTCGTTGAGGAGCAGACGGCCTTCCATAACGTCCATGTCGACCACGGTGTGCGCGGTGTTGCCGATCACCAGCGACTTGCGGCCCGACTTGTGCGTCCAGACCAGTGGCAGGGTGTTGTCGCCAATTGCCTGCATGCCCTTGAGCATCGCGACGGGCGGTTCGGGGTTGTAGAAGAACAGCGTCGCCCAGGCACCGTGGCGCACCTTGAGGTCTTCGATCCGGTCCTTCTCCTCTTGGGGGAGCGCATCGTAGGCGGCGTAGGTGTTGGAAAAGCCGGTGTTGCCCGTGCCCTTGGGCGAGGGTTTCTTGCACGAGAGGATCGAGGCGAGGATCGGCACTTCCTGCATGGTCCCGTCGATGTGCCAGTAGAGCGAGCCCTTGAGATATTCCGCGGTCGGCCCGGCGATGGCGGGGTCGATGCTGATCTTGGTGACCTCTTCCTCGTCGCCCTTGCGCTCGGGCGCGTAGGTGCCCAGCGTCTTGGTGAAGGCGATCTGCTCCTCGTTGGTGAAGCCGATCTTCGGGAAGACAAGCACGCCGCGCTCTTCGAGCAGGTCGCGCAGCGCATCACCGAGGGTCCCGGAAAGCAGTTCTTCCTTGGAATTCAGGACGTAGGCGCCGATCTTGTCCTTGATGGTCTCGTGCGTGAGCGTCGTCTGGGTTTCGACGGCCATGACAAATCCTCCCTTGTTCTGGGGCTGAATATAGTTTGCCAGGGCGCGTGGATGAAGCACGCCCCGGCGATATCGGGTGGCGGGGCCGGGATGCGTGTCAGGCCGAGCCCATGTAGCGCCCGCCGTTCACGCTGATCGTCTGGCCGGTCACGTAGCTCGCGCCCTCGCTGGCCAGGAACACACAAGCCGCCGCGATCTCGTCGGGCTGGCCCACGCGCTTCATCGGCAGGGTCTGCGAAAAGGTGTCGATGTCGACCGGGGCGGCGCGCAGCGCAGGCGTATCGACGAAGCCGGGCGGCACCATGTTGAACGTGACGCCGCTGGCGGCAAATTCCAGCGCGAGGGCCTTGGTCATGCCCAGCACGCCGCCCTTGGAAGTGACGTAGTGGACCTGCGCGAAGGAGCCGCTCTGCACCGAGGAGGACGTGATGTTGACCACGCGTCCCCAGCCCGCCTCCAGCATCGCGGGGAGCATCTCGCGGATGCACAGGTGCGGCCCCTTGAGGTTGATGTCCATGATCTGGTCCCACTGCGCGTCGGTGATCTCGGCGTAGGGCACGAAGGGCGCGATCCCGGCGTTGTTCACCAGGATCTGGATATCCCCGAAGGCGTCGCGCGTGGCCTTGGCGGCCGCGGCGATCTCGTCCGCATCGGCGCAGTTGGCGGTGCAGGCGATGGCCGTGCCGCCCGCCTGCGTGATCGTCTCGACCGTCTGGGCCACGCCTTCGCCGTTGAGGTCCCAGGCGCCCACCTGTGCGCCCTCGCGGGCAAAGCGCTGGGCGATCGCGCGGCCAATTCCCGAGCCTGCGCCGGTAACGACGGCGACCTTGCCTTCAAGCTGCATTCTCTTCCTCCGGGTCTGCTTTTGGCCGGGACATAGCGCGAAGCGCGCGCGGGGCCTGCGCACAGGCCTGCGGTATCACCCGCGCGATGAGTGGGCGTGGGGGCGCCTTGCCGGTTGCCTTCGCGTGCGCGCCTGCCTTGACTGCGTGCAACAAGGAGGTGGGTGAGATGACGCGCCGCGAGATCGAAGGCTGGAGCCTGCGCTGGGACGAGGAGCGCGCGCAGGCCGCGCGCCGCGAGGGATGGTGGCGCGACGAGACGCTGGCCGATCTCGTGCCGCGCCTTGCCGACGCCGAACCGGATCGGATGATGCTGGTGGAGGGCGAGGTGCGGCTGAGCGCCATCGAACTGCACGAACGCGCGCTACGTCTGGGTACCTGGCTGGGCGAGCGGGTCGCGCCGGGCGGTGTCGTCTCGTTCATGCTGCCCAACTGGCATGAGGCCGCGACGATCTACCTTGCCGCGACCTACGCCGGGCTTGTCGCCAACCCGATCCTGCCTTCGCTGCGCACGCGCGACACCGCCTTCATCCTGCGCGATTGCAACAGCCGCGTGGTCTTCGTGCCCGAGACGTTCCGCCGTTTCGACTACGCCGCGATGCTGACCGGGATCGCGGCCGAGATGGAGCACGGCCCCGAGATCGTCGTCGTGCGCGGCACAGGACCGGTCGCGGGCACGCAGGACTATGCGGCGATCCTGGAGGCGAGCGCGCCCCGTACCATTCGCCACCCCGATCCCGACGCGGTGCGCATGGTGATGTACACCTCGGGCACGACCGGGCGGCCCAAGGGCGTGCTCCATACCCACAACTCGCTCGGCGCCCTGCTGCACCAGATCGGCCGTTACTGGCACGTTGCACCGGGGGATCGTTTTCTCGTTGCCTCGCCGATCAGCCATATCGGCGGTTCGATCTACGCCTTCGAGGGGCCGGTGCTGCTTGGCAGCGCTGCCGTGCTGCTCGACCAGTGGAACGCGCAGGAAGCGCTGCGCCTCATGCAGGCAGAAAGGATCACCCACATGGCGGGCGCGACTCCGTTCCTGGAACAGATCCTGCACGCGGCGAAAGCGCAGGGAGACCATCTGGACGCGCTCAAGGTCTTCATCTGCGGCGGGGCGTCGGTGCCGCCCGCGCTGATCGAGGAGGCGGACGCCTGGTTCCCATATGCCCGCGTCAGCCGGGTCTACGGGAGTACCGAAGTGCCGGTCACGACGGTCGGATCCCTCGATGAAAAGGGCATGCCCGAGGCTGCGCAGACCGACGGCAAGGCGGGAATAGCGCAGGTCATCCTGGCTCCCGACGGCGAGATCCGCGCGCGCGGGCCCCAGATGCTGGCGGGCTACATCCGGCAGGAGGACGAGGAGGGCGCGTTCGATGCCGCAGGTTTCTACCGCAGCGGCGATCAGGGTGCGCTCGATGCAAGTGGCTTTCTCACCGTCACGGGCCGGATCAAGGACCTCATCATCCGCAACGGCGAGAACATCGCGCCCAAGGAGATCGAGGACCTGCTTTCCGGCCACCCCGCGATTGCCGACATCGCCATCGTCGGCCTGCCCGACCCCCGCACCGGGGAGCGCGCCTGCGCGGTCATCGTGCCGAGCGACGGCGCTATTCCCGACGTGCCGATGCTGGCCGATTACCTTTCGGCCGCTGGCGTCACCCGCTTCAAGTATCCCGAGCAGGTGGTCCTGCGCGAGGCTTTGCCGCGCAACGAGGCGGGCAAGGTCCTGAAACACGTCCTGCGCGCCGAACTGGCCGTCTGACATCGCCCGAGCGGTGGCTGGGGCGGGCGCCTTCGTGATCGGAGGGGCGGGCGTTAAGCATCGCTGCAAACATGTTCGAGAGAGGATCCTTTGCCATGGCCGAGGCCGACCCCGCCGCCCGCTTCGATGTGCCCCATCTCGTCACCAATCCGGAACGTATCCCGGCGGCACGCTACTACGACGAGACCTTCTACCGCGCGGAAACCGAGCGGCTCTGGCCCCATGTCTGGCAGATGGCGACGCGCCTCGAACTGATCCCGAACGTGGGCGACTGGATCGAGTACAGCAACCTGGGCAAGTCGGTGATCGTCGTGCGCACCGGCGAGGGCAGCGAGGGCGTGAAGGCCTACCACAACGCCTGCCGCCACCGCGGCGTGCCCATCGCCGAGCCGGGCGGGCAGGGCAACTGCAGGAGCGCGGGCTTCATCTGCCCCTTCCACGGCTGGCGCTGGAACATGGAGGGCGACAACACCTTCGTCTACGGCAAGCACTTCTTCTCCGACGAGCAACTTGACGCGGCCGAACTGGCGCTGCGCCCCTGCCGCGTGGAAACCGCAATCGGCTGTGCCTTCATCAACTTCGACGAGGCGGCCCCGTCGCTGCGCGAGAGCCTGGGACCCGTGCTCGAAGCGCTGGAAATGCGCGGGTTCGACGATCTCAAGGCCGAGTGGTGGTACGCCACCAAGCTGCCAGCGAACTGGAAGATCGCGATGGAGGCCTTCATGGAAGGCTACCACGTGATGAAGACGCACCCGCAGCTCCAGCACAAGCTGCCCCAGCTCTACAACACGATGTACGGCATGGACACAGGGGGCATCGGCCTGCCGATCAACCCCGGCCTTACCGTGCGCGAGAATGTCCAGGCCCAGTTCGAGCACATGAAGCTCCTGAACGAGGGCATGGCGGGCATGGTCCACGCCAAGGAAGTGGAGATCGCCAGCCACCTTCTCGATGTCGAACTTCCCGAGGACCCAGCCGAGGCCATCCCGATGTGGTACGGCATCGTTCAGCACCAGGTGGTCGAGCAGCTGCGCGCGCGCGGCGAGGACATTCCCGACCTCAACACGCTGGCCCAGACTCACCCGGTTCAGGCGGTGGAGTTCCTCTTTCCGCACTATTTCCTGCTGCCCACGATGAGCAGCGCGTCGGCCTACCGCATCCGTCCGCTCGGCCCCGAGGAGTGCCTGTTCGAGCTGTGGTCACTCACCCATTTCGCGCCTGAGGACAACCACCAGAGCGTGACCGGGCCGACCATGCTGCCCTACGATAGCGAGGAGTTCCCTCCGATCCCGCGCCAGGACTACGGAAATATCCCGATCCAACAGCAGGGTCTTCACGCGCAAGGCTTTGACTACATGCGGCTTGGGCGCGGTGTGGAGGGCCTCATCAGCAACTACAACCGCGTGATCGACGGGCACTTGAAGGACATCGATGGTGAGCGGCTGAGCGCGGCGACACGCAAGCTCCAGCACAATTTCGATGGCCAGATCGAAGATCTGGGTTTCTGAGATGGCGCGCACCAGCATCATCACGGGGGCGGGCAGCGGCATTGGTCTTGCTACGGCCAAGGCCCTGCACGCGGCGGGCGATGCCATCGTCGGCATCGGGCGCAGCGCCGACAAGCTGGCCGGGCTCGCGCAGGCTCTGGGCACCGAGGAGCGCCTGGCCACACTGGCGCTCGACATCACCGATGTGGATGCGCCGCACGCCATCGTCGACTTTGCGCTGGAGCGCTTCGGGCGCATCGACACGCTGGTCAACAACGCGGGGCTGGGCAGCCCGACGCCGCTGCATGAGACCGACGACGCCACGCTCGATCTCTTCCTCGATGTCATGCTGCGCGCCCCGTTCCGTCTCTGCCGCGAGGCTATTGGCCACATGGGTGAGGGCGGCTGCGTGGTCAATGTCACCAGCACCTTCGCGATGATCGGCGGCAAGCGCGGCGGTCCCTATTCGGCGGCCAAGGGTGGGCTTCGCTCGCTGACCGAGCACATGGCGGTCGAATACGGCCCGCGCGGCATTCGCAGCAATTGCGTCGCGCCCGGCGTCACCATGACCGACATGGTCCGGCACCGTTTCGAGGATGAGACGTTCAAGCGGGTGAACGTGGAGACCACGCCCTATCCCCGCCTCGCCGAAGCCGAAGATCTGGCGAACGTCATCGCGTTCCTGTGCTCGCCCGGGGGCGAGATGATCAACGGCCAGTCGATCGTGGTCGATGGCGGGTGGACGCGGACCAAGTACCTCTCGCCCCGCGCGCTGACCAGCGACTGGGTCGAGAGCTAGAACACGAAACGCGAGAAACGGGAACGGATATGCGCACCATCGATCACTTCATCTGCGGCGAAAGTTCGGGCACCGGCTCGGGTGCCCGTGTTCATCAGGTCTGGAATCCCTCCACCGGGGAAGTGCAGGCGGAAGTTCCGCTGGGCGATGCGGCCCTGCTCGACCGTGCGGTGGCAACCGCAAGCCGGGTCCAGCTCGAATGGGCGGCCACCAACCCGCAGCGCCGTGCCCGTGTCATGTTCCGCTTCAAGCAGCTCCTGGAAGAGAACATGCAGTCGCTTGCCGAACTCCTGGCAAGCGAGCACGGCAAGGTCGTGGACGATGCCAAGGGCGACATCCAGCGCGGGCTTGAGGTGATCGAGTTCGCCTGCGGCATTCCTCATGCGCAGAAGGGCGAATACACGGTCGGTGCGGGCAGCGGGATCGATGTCTATTCGATGCGCCAGCCGCTGGGCGTGGGCGCAGGCATCACCCCGTTCAACTTCCCGGCGATGATCCCGATGTGGATGTTCGGCATGGCGATCGCCTGTGGCAACGCCTTCATCCTGAAGCCCAGCGAACGCGATCCCAGCGTGCCGGTGCGCCTGGCCGAGCTCTTTGTCGAGGCCGGCGCGCCCGAGGGCCTGCTCCAGGTCGTCCACGGTGACAAGGAGATGGTTGATGCCATCCTCGACCACCCCGGCATTTCGGCCGTCAGCTTCGTGGGCTCGTCCGACATCGCGCAGTACGTCTATTCGCGCGGCGTGGCGGCGGGCAAGCGCGTGCAGGCGATGGGCGGGGCCAAGAACCACGGCATCGTCATGCCTGACGCCGATCTCGACCAGGTGGTGAACGACTTGTGCGGTGCGGCCTTCGGTTCGGCGGGCGAACGCTGCATGGCGCTCCCCGTCGTGGTGCCGGTGGGCGAGGATACGGCCGAGCGTCTGCGCGAAAAGCTGATCCCCGCGATCAATGCGCTGCGCGTGGGCGTCTCGCATGATCCCGATGCGCACTACGGCCCGGTCGTCACGCCCGAGCACAAGGCGCGTATCGTCCAGTGGATCGGGACGGCCGTGGACGAAGGCTCCGAACTCGTCATCGACGGACGCGACTTCACCCTTCAGGGGCACGAAAAAGGCTTTTTCCTGGGGCCGACGCTGCTCGACCGGGTGACGACGGGCATGAAGAGCTACCAGGAGGAAATCTTCGGCCCGGTCCTCCAGATCGTGCGCGCGGCCGACTTCGAGGAAGCCGTAGCCCTGCCCAGCAAGCACCAGTACGGCAACGGCGTCGCCATCTTCACGCGCAACGGCCACGCCGCGCGCGAGTTCGCCGCCCGCGTCAATGTCGGGATGGTGGGGGTGAACGTGCCGATCCCGGTGCCGGTCAGCTACCACAGCTTCGGCGGCTGGAAACGCAGCGCCTTTGGCGACACCAACCAGTACGGCATGGAAGGCATGCGCTTCTGGACCAAGGTGAAGACCGTCACCCAGCGCTGGCCCGACGGCGGAGGCGATGGCTCCAACGCCTTTCTGATCCCGACGTTGTGATGAGGAGGCATTAAAGAAAAACGGAACAGGTCCGAGGGCCATCGCCCTCGGGCTCCCCAAACTGGCACCCTCAAGGTGCTCACGCATCGGTAGCCGAGAGAGGTGAGCAAGACGGTTATGGGGTCAAGGGGTAATAACCCCTTGAATAGTATTTTCTTTCTTTACGATTCCCGCCAGCGCGCGATCATCGCCGCGCCATCTTCCCCGGCATCGCTTCGTGCGGCGCCGGGCGTGCGCGAGAAACGCGGCGAGGGTGCGGCCTGCATGAGGCT